>JAIOII010000052.1 GCA_019912685.1 Kofleriaceae bacterium | reverse complement strand
GTGTAGAGCGCCTCGCGCGCCGCGTAGTCGAGGTCGCCGACGGCGTGGATGAAGCACGCGAGGCCGGACGCGAGATCGGCGTCGTCGCCGCGCCGCGCCGCGCGCTCGATGAGGTCGGCCGCGGCTGCTACCGCCACCGCGGGATCCGCCTGCGCCAGGGTCACGGCGAGGGCACGCCGCCGCAGCGCCGGATCGGCGAGCCCCCGCACGCGCTGGATCAGCCATTCGGCGGTCACGGCGAGAGGAGAGTCTAGCGCGTGTCCGGAACTGGGATCACGCGTCCCGATTCCGGGACGGAGCGGCGGGGGCCCGACGAGTCAGGTCGCCGGGTTGCGATGGCACGCGAGGTGCTCTCGCCGGTCCGCATGGGCAACGTGTGGACGGACTTCCGCTTCGCGCTGCGGATGATGGCGCGGCAGCCGGGTTTCACGGCGATCCTCGTCATCACGCTGGCGCTCGGCATCGGCGCGACGACGACGATCTTCAGCGTCGTCAACTCGGTCGTCATCAAGCCGCTGCCGTACGAGCAGCCCGACCAGCTCGTGCGGGTCTACACCGAGTTCCTCGGGCCGATGAACCTGCGCAGGTTCTGGGTGTCGCCGCCCGAGTTCAACGAGCTCTCCGCGCAGTGCAAGAGCTGCGAGTCGGTGGCCGCGGTCAGCCGCGGCACCGCGTCGCTGTCGGGCGGCGAGCGGCCGGTGCGCATCGACGCGGCCTACGCGTCGCACACGCTGGGCCCGACGCTCGGCGTCCGGCCGATGCTCGGGCGCTTCTACACGAAGGAGGAGGATCGCGTCGGCGATCCGACCGTGGTCGTCCTCGGGTACGGGGTCTGGAGGTCGGCGTTCGGCGGTGATCCGGAGATCGTCGGGAAGAAGATCACTCTCGACGCGATGCCGGTGACGGTCGTGGGCGTCATGCCCGAGGGCTTCGACTACCCCGGCGGCATGCAGGCCTGGGTGCCGGCGCGCATCGACCCCAGCTCGGAGCGGCGCGGCAGCCACGGCCTCGAGGTCACGGTGCGGCTGAAGGACGGCGTGAGCATCGGCGCGTTCCGCGGCGAGCTCGACGCGCTCATGGCGGCGTGGGGCGCGCTCGGAGGAGAGAACCGCCACGCGATCATGAAGGACAAGCACCCGATGATCGCCTTCCCGCTCAAGCAGGAGGTGCTCGGCTCGCTCTCGACGACGTTGTGGCTGCTCCAGGGCGCCGTGCTGCTCGTGCTGCTCATCGCGGTGGCGAACGTCACGAACCTCCTCCTTGCTCGCGCCGAGGCGCGCAGCCGCGAGATCGCCGTGCGCCACGCCGTCGGCGCCGGCCGCGGCCGGCTGGTCCAGCAGCTCGTCACCGAGGCGGTGACCCTCGGCCTCGCCGGCGGCGGCCTGGGCGTCCTGGTCGCCGTGTGGTCGCTCGACGCGACGATCGCGCTCATCCCGAAGAGCGCTCCGCGCGTGCACGAGATCGGCCTCGACGGCACCGCGCTCGTCTTCGCGCTCGCGTGCACGCTGGTGTCGAGCCTGCTCTTCGGGCTCGCGCCGATCCTCCACACGCACCGCACCGACCTGCACGGCGCCCTCAAGGACGGCACCAAGAGCGCGACCGGCTCGCGCGGCCGCCTGCGCCTGCGCCGCGCGCTCGTCATCGCCGAGGTCGCGCTGGCGATGGTGCTGGTGATCGGCTGCGGCCTGATGGTGAAGAGCTTCGTGCGGCTCCAGCGGGTCGACCTCGGCTACGACCCGGCGCGGCTGCTCACGTTCGAGGTCGAGATCCCGCAGCGGACGTACCCCGACGTCGCGTCGGTCCATGGCTTCTGGCGCCGCGTGCAGGAGCGCATGCGCGCGCTGCCGGGCGCCGAGTCGGCGACGCTCGTCGACGGGCTGCCGCCGCACCGGCCGATCCTCGCCAACGATCTGCACCTCCCGGACAAGCCCAAGCCCGCGCCGGGCACGGTCGTGTGGAACACCGACTACTGGCAGGTGGTCGGCGACGACGCGATCGACCTGCTCGGCATGAAGATCGTGCGCGGGCGCAACCTGTCGCGCAGCGACGTCGAGGGGACGCCGCAGGTCGTCGTCGTCAACCAGGCCTTCGCCGACAAGTTCCTCCCCGGCGAGGATCCGATCGGACAGCGCGTCGCGGTCGCGCCGTGGGGCGAGCCGCCGCGCTTCCAGACCATCGTCGGCGTCGTCGCCAACGCGAAGCAGGCCGGCATCGATCGCCCGTCGGGCACCGAGGCGTACATGACGCTCTGGCAGGGACCGGAGATCTGGAGCATCCCGGACAGGCCCGAGCCCGAGCGCTCGATGTACGTCGTGATCAAGAGCAAGGGTGATCCCGCGGCGATGGCCCCGGCGGCGCAGCGCGCGCTGCGCGAGCTCGACCCGACGGTCGCCGCGTCGAACATCCGCACGATGGACGGCGTCCTGTGGGAAGCGGTGGCGCGGCCGCGCTTCATCATGTTCCTCCTCGGCTCGTTCGCGGTGCTCGCGCTCGTGCTCGCCGCGATCGGCATCTACGGCGTGATGGCGTACGCGGTGGCGCAGCGCACGCACGAGCTCGGCATCCGCGCCGCGCTCGGCGCGCGCCCCGAGCAGCTGCGCGCGATGGTGCTGCGCCAGGGCGCCACGATCGTCG
>JAIOII010000511.1 GCA_019912685.1 Kofleriaceae bacterium | reverse complement strand
GGGTGCTCGCGCGCGGCGGCGCCGACGCCGTGATCGCGCTGGGCGCGGTCATCCGCGGCTCGACGCCGCACTTCGACTACGTCGCCGGCGAGGCGGCCAAGGGCGTCGCCGGCGCGGCGGCGTCGTCGGACGTGCCGGTCGTGTTCGGCGTGCTCACGACCGACACGATCGAGCAGGCGTTCGAGCGGGCCGGCACGAAGGCCGGCAACAAGGGCTTCGACGCGGCGATGGCCGCGATCGAGATGGCGCGGCTGCGGGCCGCGCTCGAGGCCGGAACGTGAGGAAGCGCTCATGAGCCTGGGATCGAGACGGAAGGCGCGGGCGCTCGCGCTGCAGGTCCTGTACGCGCAGGACGTGTCGGCGGTGGGCGGCGAGGGCGGCGAGAAGCTCGACCAGGCGGTGGCGACCTACGGCGACCGCTTCGAGCTCGACGTCGACCCCGAGGCGCGCGAGTTCGCGCAGGTGCTCGTGCGCGCCGCGTCGCTCGATCCGGCGGCGGTCGACGCGGCGATCACGGCGGCCTCCCGCAACTGGCGGCTCGAGCGCATGGCGAAGGTCGACCGCAACATCCTGCGCCTCGCCGTCGGCGAGCTGCAGAACGTGCCCGACACGCCGGTGAAGGTCGTGATCAACGAGGCCGTCGAGCTGGCCAAGCGCTTCGGCACGGCGGAGTCGGCGGCGTTCGTGAACGGCGTGCTCGATCGCGTCGCGCACGGCCTGGACCGCCGCGACCCCGAGGCGACGCCGGACGAAGGCGCCTGAGCCGTCCATGAAGCTCTCGCTCTTGCCGCTCGACCTGGCGAAGTGGGACGAAGGCCCCCACGACGCGCTGCTCCTGCCGGTGTTCGCCGACGAGCGCCCGCTGCGCGGCGCCGCGGGTCTCGCCGACTGGCGCCTGTGCGGCCGGCTCACGCGCCTGCTCAAGAAGGACCGGCTGCGCGGCGACCGCGGCGAGACCGTGATGATGCCGCCGGGCCGCCGCCTCTCGTTCGAGCGCGTCTTCCTCTTCGGCCTCGGCCCCTCGACCGGCTACGGCGACGCCGAGCTCCGCCGCGACGTGCGCTGGATGAAGGACGTGGCGACCAAGGCCGGCGCGACGAGCTTCGCGCTCGAGGCGCCGGGCCGCGCCACCGGCCTCATCGGCGCGCGCCGCGCGCTCGAGATCGTCCTCGACGAGACCGACAAGGGCGACGGCACCGTCCTCCTCATCGACAACCCGTTCGGCCAGAAGGACATGGCCGAGCTGCTCCGCCTCCAGGGCCGCCGCGACTAGCGGCGCTTGCTCCGGTACATCGCGCGATCGGCGCGATCGAGCACGGCGTCGAGCGCTTCGCCCTGCTGGAGCGTCGCGTCGCCGACGGAGAACGCGACGCGAACGTCGCTGTCGGGTGCGACGGCGACGCGCACGACGAGCTGGAGCAGGCGCTGCTTCAGGCGGGCCGCCGCGGCCGCGTCGGCGTGCGGCGCGATGACCACGAACTCGTCGCCGCCGGTGCGCCCGACGAGGTCGACCGACCGCACCTCGTCGGCCAGCGACCGCGCGAGGATGCGTAGCACGCTGTCGCCGATCTGGTGGCCGTAGCGGTCGTTGATGCCCTTGAAGCCGTCGACGTCGATGACGAGCAGCGACAGCGGCGTGCCGTCCCGCTCGCTGCGGGCCTGCTCGCGTCGCAGCTCGGCCATGAGGCCGCGTCGGTTGAGCACGCCAGTGAGCGGGTCGATGGACGACCGGCGCTCGAGCTCGCGCTGGTGGTGCACGTGCCGGAGCTGCACCTTGATCCGCGCCATCAGCTCGTCGGGGTCGACCGGCTTGGCGACGAAGTCATCCGCGCCCATCTCGAGGGCGGCGACCCGTCGTTCCTTCTCCGACGACGCGGAGACCATGATGACCGGGACGTTCGCCGTCGCGCTTCGATGGCGCAAGGTCTGCACCACCTGGAGGCCGTCGGCGCGAGGCATGCGCACGTCGCAGAGGACGAGGTCGGGCGGCATGCGCTGGATCTGCTCGATCGCCTCGACGCCGTTGGAGGCGGTGGCCACGTCGAAGCCCTCGCCTCCGAGGAGCTCCGCGAGCGCGAGCCGTGTGTGTTCTTCGTCGTCGACGACGAGGATGCGCTCGGGAGGCACCATTCGCAGGGTCATTGCATCACCCGTGCCGGGTGAGGAAGCGACGGATCGCCATGGACTGTCACGTTTCGCGACCTCGCGGCTCTACCGATCACGTGAGCGAGCTGGATCGGAAGTCGACCTCGACAGGGGCGGGCGGGGGCCG
>JAIOII010000510.1 GCA_019912685.1 Kofleriaceae bacterium | reverse complement strand
GGTACGCACGCGCAGGCGCACCACCAGCCGGGTCACCTCGGCGGTGGTGTGGCGCCTGCTGACGTAGGTGTGATGGCAGGTGATGGAGGCGTCGCGATCGACGAGCGCATACCGGCGCAGCCCGGCGCGCGCGAGGCGGTCGCGCACCCGGGCGGCCTCTCCGGCGCCGATCGCGTCGGGCACGACGGCGGCGGCGCGCGCGCCGAACAGCTCGGCCAGCTCGGTCGGCGACGTCACGGGTAGAACCACCCGGCGAGCGACAGGCGCAGGCCGCGCACCACCTCGCGCACCTGGTGCAACGACACGTCGCTCACGTCGAACACGACCAGCCGGTTGGGCCGCGGCTCGACGAGGAGCGCGCTCTCGGTCGCGACGATCTCGCCGGCGACGATCGTGCAGCGGTAGAGCTCCAGCTCGCCGCCCACCGGCGGCTCCGGCGACGGCAGGTAGTACGCGTACGCGAGCGCGCGCCCGAGCCCTTGCTGGTGATCGGAGTGGGGCAGGAGGTAGTGCCCCTCGCGATACGCGAACGCGCGGAGGTCGGCGCGCGTCACCGCCTTGCCCGTGACGCGCGAGAGGACCGGCGCGAGGGTCGCGGCGAGGTCGTCGCGCGCCGCGCGCAGCTCGTCGGTGCGAGGCTCCGGCGCCGAGGCGTCGAACGTGAAGAGGTCGCCTTCGTACGGATCGACCGGCTCCTCGTCGAGCATCGCCATGAGCGATCCGAGCGCGTCGGGCGGGATCACGTCGTCGATGACGACGTGGGGAAACGGGGCCGCCGCACGCCAGTTCTTCGAGAGATTCTCGATGGTTGTGTCGCGCAGGAGATCGGCGCTTCGGAGCGGTGATTGCACCACGCTTCTCCATTAGCATCTCGGCCCATGGGAAACCCCTTCGTCCATCTCGATCTCAGCACGTCGGATCCTGTGGCCGCGAAGCAGTTCTACGGCGCGGTGTTCGACTGGAAGTTCCTGGAGTTTCCACAGATGAACTGGACGGGCATCGACGTCGGGAAGGGCGTCGGTGGCGGGCTCGGTCCGAAGCAGGACCCGCAGCAGCCGACGTCGTGGACCGCGTACGTCGCGGTCGATGACGTGCGCGCGACGATGTCGAAGGCGGCCGAGAACGGCGCCACGGTGATCGTCCCGTACATGGAGGTGCCGGGCATGGGCTGGCTCGGCGTGTTCGTCGATCCGCAGGGCGGCACGATCGGCGTGTGGCAGTCGGCGAACCCGACGCCGCCCGAGGCGGAGGAGGTCGAGGAGGCGCCGGCGAAGAAGCCGGCCGCGAAGAAGAAGCCGGCGCCCGCGAAGAAGAAGGCCGCGCCGGCGAAGAAGGCGGCGCCCGCGAAGAAGAAGCCGGCTACGAAGCCGGTTGCGAAGAAGAAGAAGAAGCGGTGAGCTCGAGCATCTCGGCGACCTTGCCGAGGAGCTCGCGGCCCATCCGGGTCGCATCGTCGAACGCCATCGCCGCGACCGGCACGTGCTGGAAGCGGTCGACGAGGCGGATGTCGATCTCGCCGCCGAAGAAGAGGAGGAGGCCGTCGCCGACCGCCTCGACCTCGACCGAGCCCGAGGCGATGTCGATCTTGAACTTCGTGCGCGTGCTCGAAGTCGCCAAGGCGCTCCTCGGCATCGCGCAGCTCTACGGCAAGCTCACCGAAGATCGCGGCGGCGACAACGCCGCGCGCGATCAGAGCGCGATGCCGAGAGTCGCGTTCATCGTCTCGCGCAGGTAGCGGGCGGCGAGGTCGGTGGTGCGGCTGGCGCTGCGCGGCCGGACGACGATCGACGGTCGCAGCGGCGGCGCCACCTCCATGATGTCGCCGCCGAGCATCCCGATCTCGTCACCGACGCGCCGGATGAGCTTCACCAGCCACTCGGGATCGAGCCCCCACGGCTCGGGCGTACCGGTCGCGTCGGCGTGCTCCTCGTCGGTGCCGTCGATGTCGTTCGACAGGTACACCGCCTCGGCCTTGACGCTCCGGAAGTGATCGACGATCGCGTCGAGCGTGCGCGCCGGGTGCGCGCGGCACTCGGCCGCCCAGAACTGGCGCACGCCGAGCGTCGACTCCCAGTGCGCGCGGTCGCGCCCCGAGGCGCGCGTGCCGACCTGCACCAGGCGTCCGTCGCGGCCGAACAGCTCGTTCGCGTGATACGACCACGTCGCGAAGCAGTACTTCACGCCGAGGCGAGCCTCGAGCAGGTCGGTGTGCGCGTCGGGCTGGAGGATCGCCCAGCGATCGCGGCGCGCGCGGGCGAGCGCCGCGGCGATCGGCCACGCCGTCGAGTGATCGCCGCCGATCACGAACGGCGCGATGCGCGGGTTCTGGGCGAGGACGAGGTCCATCACGCGCTCGGCGATCGAGAGCGGCGAGACCGGCAGGCGATCGCGCTCCGCGGGATCGACGTCGGGGTAGAGCGCGAGGCGCGTCGCCTGCAGCTGCGCCTCGGAGAGCATGTCGTCGTGCAGGAGCTGCGGCACGACGAAGACGTCGCCTATGTCGACGATGCCGGCCGCGGCCGTGCGCGCCGGCCAGTCGGGCGCCTGCTCGAGCAGCGTCGCGCGGATGACCTGGGGGCCGAAGTTGGCGCCGCGCACGAAGCCGGCACCGACGTCCGACGGCACGCCGAGCACGACGCCGCGCGCCTCGGGGATGCGCGCCAGGTTCTCGCGGAACTGGGCGCGGACGTGCGCGGCGTCACGCGCGCGATAGAGCGCGAGCTGCAGGCGCTCCTGGGCGGCCTTCCCCGTCGACACCGTGTGGATCCCGCCGCCGGCCGGGCGCAAGAGCGTGGCGAGCTCGTCCTGCCAGTGCATGAGCACACTGTAAGCTCGGGGCCATGGTGCGCCGTGACGACGACGGGAGGGTGTTCCTAACGCCGTCTTGCTGCGCTTCTCCAGCGGGTGCAAGTCCCGTCCCGGTAGGCGTCGGAGCGCCGGGTAGCAGGCCGCCGGAGCGGGGAGAGATCCTCGGTGCCGAAGCGCGGCGTCAAGAGCCCCTCGCGGGGGAGCAAGAACGCGGGCCGCAACATGAAGTGAAGCCTGCAGCCTCGATAGAGAAACAACGGAAGAGCCGAGCCGCTCATGTCACGGCGAAGGCCACGTGCGACGACCGAGATCCGAACCGGCCGTCGCGTCTTCCCGGGGTAGGGGGCGCAGCACGCGTTCAAGGAGGAGCACGGAACACGGGAGATCCGTCTGCACAGCCCTCGTCGGGGCAACGCGAATCGAGGAGGCCGAGTGCCGGTGCGACCGTGGTGCAGCGGAAGTCCGAGGGGGTCGTAGTACCGACGAGGCCGGTGGCGCAGAACGCCGGCGGAGGGAAGGACCCCTGGGGTGGTCATGACGGCGGAGGCCGCACGCACAAGGGCATGATCGCGGAACGCGGAACGGGTAACCCCCACCGCCGGCGATCCAACTCCCCCGACCGTCGCTCGACGGTCGACCACGTGCAGCGGCTACAACGACGTCTGGGGGAGGCGGCCAAGCGAGCGCCGGAGAGGCGCTTCCACGCGTTGTACGACCGTATCTGGAGGCCTGACATCCTCCGGGAAGCGTGGAAGCGAGTGAAGCGGAACGGCGGATCGGCGGGTATCGACGAGGAGTCGATTGCCGCGATCCGGGCGCTCGGCGAGGACGCCTTCGTGGCGGATCTCGGCGAGCGACTCCGCGCAGGAACGTACCGACCGCAAGCGGTGCGGCGGTGCTGGATCCCGAAAGCGAATGGAGGACGGCGACCGCTGGGAATTCCGACGGTGCGTGATCGCGTGGTGCAAGCGGCGGCGAAGCTGGTACTGGAACCGATCTTCGAGGTCGACTTCCAGGATTGCTCGTACGGGTTTCGGCCCGGTCGCAGCGCGACGCAGGCACTGGAAGCACTGCGCGTCCGAGGGGCGCGCGGCGGCAACCACGTGCTCGACGCCGACATCCGCGACTTCTTCGGCAGCCTCGATCGCGGGGTGCTGATGAAGCGTGTAGAGCGGCGGATCAGCGACCGGCGGGTGCTGAAACTGATCAGGATGTGGCTCGACGCAGGCGTGATGGAAGAGGGCCGTGAGATCGCGATGCTCAGCGGAGTTCCGCAGGGTGGCGTGATCTCGCCGCTGCTCTCGAACATCTACCTGGCGTTTCTCGACGAGCGCTGGACGAAGCAGTGCGCCCATCTGGGCACGCTCGTCCGGTATGCGGACGACTTCGTGATCATGTGCGACACGAAGGTCAACGTCGAGGAAGCGGAGCGGCGCGTGAAGATCATCTTCGAGCGCTTGAAGCTGGAGTTGCACCCGGAGAAGACGAGGAAGGTCGAGCTCGCCGACGGTAAAGCCGGCTTCGACTTCCTCGGATGCCACCTGCACAAGCGTATGTCGGGTGCGATCTGGGCTGCGGAGAAGAAGCGACGCTACTTCCTGCAGCGCTGGCCCTCGACGAAGAGCATGAAGCGGGTGCGACAGCGCGTGAAGGAGCTGACTCTTCCCAGAGCGAGGCATCGGGATCTCCGCGAGACCATCGCGGATCTCAATCCGGTGCTGCGCGGCTGGGGAGGCTACTTCCGTACCGGCAACGCTGCGCGCAAGTTCAACCAGCTCGATAGCTACGTCTGGCAGCGGCTCCGGACGCTCGTGCGCAAGCGCAAGGGACGGAATCTGCGACCCGGCGAGATGGAGCGTTGGACCCGCGATGAATTCGTTCGCCTTGGCCTCCACCGACTGCGCGGCACGGTTCGTTATCCCAACGCTCGAACGATGCCGCTCCCTGACCGACCACCGGTAAGCCGTGTGCGGGAAATCCGCACGCACGGTTTGAACGGGGGTCTTGCAGCAGTCCGCCGATCCGGCGGAGGAAAGTAAGATCTACCAATGCGATGGGCAGCGATCCGGGCGGGGTTGATCGCCCTGGCGATCGTCGTCGGGCTGCTCGACGGCTTGCCCATCCCCGTGGCGCACGAGCGCCCGAAGATGGAGCAGCGCCTGACGCCGGAGATGGTCGACGCCGTCGACGCGATCAACCGCGTCCGCAAGCAGCTCCTCGTGCCGTTCCGCCCGATCGGCGAGCACCTGCGCGTCCACCAGCGCTGGAAGCTGTTCGCCGGCGCCTCGCGCAAGCGCTGGCGCATGTGGATCGAGGCGCGCACCGGGCCGACCGCGGCGTGGGAGGTCGTGTACCGCGTGCTCGACGACGAGCACGCCTTCATGGCCGACCCGCTCGAGTACCGGCGCGTGCGCGGCGCGTGGAACCCGCACTCGACGCTCGGGCCGCGCGGCGGCTACCGCCCGTTCGCGACCTGGATGGGGCAGCGCGTGCTCGACGCGTTCCCCGCGTACACCGAGGTGCGCTTCCAGCAGGAGCGCATCTACATCGGGCCGCGCGGCGGGTATCGCAGCACGGGCGAGATGCTGCATCCGGTGATCATCCGGCGCCCGCTCCAGAGGCGACGGCCATGAACCTCTGGCGCGCGTGGGTCGAGCTGTGGGACCGCCGCGAGCCGGCGACCGCGCAGGCCCTCGTGCGCATCTTCGTCGGGCTGTGCGTCCTCGGCGATCTGCTCGTCGTCGAGCGCTACGGCCTCGTCGAGGCGCTGTGGACGCCGCCGCCCGAGGGCCTCGGCTACGGCGCGAACAAGGAGCTGTGGTCGGTGCGCTGGTTCGGCGGGTCGGCGGAGACGGCGCGCCTCCTGTGGTGGATCGGCGTGGCGTCGAGCGCGGCGTTCACGATCGGCCTCGGCACGCGCGTCGCCGCGGTGGTGATGGCGCTCCTCTCCGCGCAGCTCGGCCTGATCGCGCCCGGCGGCGATCGCGGCATCGACATCGCGCTGCGCGTCGTCGCGCTCGTGCTCGCGCTCTCGAGCTGTCACGCGCGCTGGTCGGTCGACGCGATCATCCGGCGCAAGCTCGGCCGCCCGTTCCCGGAGCTCGTGCCGGCGTGGCCGCGCTACCTCCTCTTCGCGCAGGTCGTGTGGATCTACTTCTCGGGCGGGCACAACAAGAGCGAGCCCGAGTGGTGGCCGAACGGCGAGTACGCGGCGCTCGCCAACGCGATGTCGGATCCGCACTTCGCGCGCTTCTCGCCGGAGTGGGTGCCGTACGTGTGGCCGCTGCCCGCGATCGCCACGGCCGTGACCATGCTGTTCGAGCTGGGCGCGCCGCTGCTCCTGCTGTTCGTGTGGTTCGAGGCGACGGCGGAACGTCCGGGAAGGATCCGGCAGTGGTGCAACCGGTGGCGCGTGCGCTGGATCTGGATCGCGCTCGGCGTGGCGTTCCACGTCGGGATCGCGATCTTCCTGCGCCTCGGCATCTTCCCCTGGGGGATGCTGGCGCTCTATCCCGTGCTCCTGCGCGCCGACGAGCTCGTGCGCGCCGAGGCGTGGGTCCGGCAACGGGTGTATGGTCGCTGATCATGAGATCGAGCCGGACCTCATCCATCGTGATGGCGCTGCTCGCGCCCATACTCCTCGTGGGCCTCGCCGCGGCGCAGCCCAGGCCGAGCAAGGAGAAGCAGAAGGCGGCGAAGGCGTACGTCGACGCCGGCCTCGCCGCGCAGGAGCGCGGCGATCACGACACCGCGGTCGCGATGTACGCCAAGGCGTACGAGCTCGTGCCCGTGCCGCTCCTCGTCTTCAACATGGCGCAGGCGCACCGGCTCGCCGGCCGCACGCCGCAGGCGCTCGAGCTGTACAAGCGCTACATCGCCGAGGAGCCGAAGGGCGCCAAGGCCAAGACCGCGCGCGAGTTCATCACCGCGCTCGAGGGCCAGCTCGTGATCGAGGAGGCGCAGAAGGCCAAGGCCGCCGAGGAGGCGCGGAAGGCCGAGGAGGCGCGCAAGGCCGAGGAGGCGCGCAAGGCCGAGGAGGCCCGCAAGGCGCGCGAGGC
>JAIOII010000509.1 GCA_019912685.1 Kofleriaceae bacterium | reverse complement strand
CGCTCCGCCCGGACCGCGCCCCGTGCAGGCGGGCACCAAGCAGGTCGCGCCCCTCCAGATCGAGGAGGAGGCGAAGTCGCCCGCGCAGGCGCTCATCCTCGGCACCGACGCGAAGGGTGGCTCGACCGTCCTGCCGCTCGCCGGCGCCGAGAGCCGGGTCTCGGTCGACTCGATGTGGGTGCGCATGGGCGGCGGCCCGGCGGTCGGCGGCGCGAGCCCGGTGGCGCTCGTCACGTCGCCGAACCCGGAGGGCACGGTGCGCGTCGGCATCTACGAGGAGGTCGCGGGCAGCCTCGGGCCGCAGTGGCGTGCCGGCGTGTGGCTCGCGTCGTTCGTGTCGTCGACGGTGATCAACAAGGACCTCACCGACTTCAAGTTCACGGCCGAGGCCGGCGGCCACGTCGACGGCGCGTCGGCGTCGGGGCTCATGACCGCGGGGTTCCTGGCGTCGATGATCGGCGCCAAGGTCGATCCCGCGGTGACGATGACCGGCATCATCAACCCCGACGGCACGATCGGGCCGGTCGGCGGCATCCCGCAGAAGTTCCTCGGCTCGATCGAGAAGGGCAAGAAGAAGCTCGGCTATCCGATCGGCATGCGCCACGCGACGGACGCCAACAGCGGCGAGCGCGTCGACCTGGTGCAGCTCGCGAAGGAGCACGGCGCCGAGGCGGTCGAGGTGGCGGACGTGTACGCCGCCGTCGAGCTCCTCACCGGCAAGCGGCTGCCGCGCCCGGTGCCCGTCGACGAGGTCAAGATGGCGCTCGAGGACGAGGTCGAAAAGGCGCTCGACGAGAAGTACACCGCCTGGTTCAAGCTCCTGTCGGAGGAGTGGACGCGGCTCATCGAGCTGAACAACGCGGGGCGCCTGCCACAGGGGCTCATCCAGCTCGCGGCGATCGCGCAGGCCGAGGGCCAGGCCGCCGAGAAGCTCAAGAACCAGGGCCTGTCGGCGTCGGCGTACCACCGCATCGTGCGCGCGTGGGTGTACGCGGCGGGCGCGACGGCGACCAGCGAGCTCCTCGAGCTCGCGCAGGCGGGCGACCTCATCGGCGCGCGCGCCAAGCTGCACGAGTTCCAGGGCCTCGCGATCACGACCGACGCGTCGTTGCGCACGATCGCCCAGATGAAGCCGGCGACGATGGGCGGGCACCTGCAGATGCTGTCGGCGTTTCAGACCGCGATCGGCGGCTGGGGCTTCCACACGTTCTCGGGCGAGTTCCTGGCGCAGCAGACGGCGGCGATGTTCACCGAGCTGGAGAAGCTGCCGAAGCCGGCGCTCGCCGAGCGCCCGGTGGGTGATGCGATCGTGGCGGGGACGGCGCCGATGGTGCTCGCGATCGCGCGCGCGGTCGCCAGCTCGGCGATGGCGCTCGAGTCGATCGACATCGAGGGCCAGAAGTCGATCAACTACATCTGCTCGCTGCCCAACGTGAAGCGGCTGGCGACGTCGTTCCAGTCGGCGGCGGGCTCGAACCTCGCCTACTTCGACTCGCTCATCGTCGCGGAGCTCGCGAAGGCGTTCAACCTGCCTCCCGACCAGGCGAAGATCAAGTTCGCCGGCTTCGAGCCGGACTACCTGGTCGCGCTGATGGCGGGGTCGGTGGCGGGCATGGGCGGCCTGCCCGACCAGCTCAAGAAGGAGTGGGGCGAGAGCTCGATCGCGTGGGGCCTCTTCACGCTGGCGGCGTCGGAGCTCTCGTTCTTCCGCACGTCGATGCTCATCTCGAAGTGGTACTCGCTCGGCGTGCAGAACGATCCGATCACCGGCCGCCCGACGTCGGTGCAGCACGAGAAGGCGTTCTTCAACATGCTCACCTTCGCCGAGCAGCGCGCTCGCGAGAACGCGCGCGCGGCGCTCGTCGCGACCGGCGAGATTCCGGTGCAGGCGCGCCTCCGCTACCAGCAGGCCAAGGTGCTGCGCGAGGGCGACCTCGCCGACAAGCTCGCCGCCCTCGAGGGCTACTGGGCGGCGTCGGTCTACGCGCAGACCGCCGTGATGCTCGCGCGCAACCCGATCTGAGTCACGGCGCGGGCGCCGGCGCGGCGCCGGGCGCGGCGGCCCCGGGCGTCGCCATGAGCTTGTCCATGTCGATCCAGCCGATGAGCGTGGTGTTGGACGACGCCCACGGCTGCGACGGATCGCCGAACTGGACGCGCAGGTCGGCGAGGCAGACGAAGAGCTCGGTGCGCTTGGCGAGGATGCCGCCGCCGTCGATCGTGTGCCACTTCTCCCACTTCTCGTCGGGCTTGTCCTTCGGGCTCGGCGCGGGCTCGGACGACTTGAAGACGGCGATGTGCTTGAACGAGCCCTTGGCCAGCGTGACCTTGGTCATCCCGGGCTTGTCGCCGTACGCCTGCGACGACCCGGCACCGAGGAGGATGTACTCGCCGGGCCTGGGGTGGCCGGCGAGCGGCGCGCCGGCGCGGACGAGCGCGTCGTCCTGCGCGTCGAGGACGTCCTTCTTCTCCTCGAGCTTCGTCACCTTGTCGGCGAACTTCTGCTGCTGCTTCTGCATCTGCGCGATCGCGCCGTCGAGCTGCTTCATCGCCTGCTCCTGGCCCTTGATCGCCTGATCGATCGCCTTGTCGTGGTGCTTCTCGCCGGTCTTCTGCCCGGCGAGCTCCTCCTTCTTGTCGGCGAAGCCCTGCTTGCGCGCCTCGGTCTTCTCGATCGGCGTGTCGAAGTTCTGCACCGCTTTCTGGAAGGCGTCGATCTGCGCGTTGAGCGCGGTCTCCTCGTTGAAGATGCGCATGATGGCCGGCAGGAGCTTGGCGATGCGCGCCGAGTCCTTGGCGTCCTTGCCGTTCGCCTTGGCGGCGTCGCCGAACGTCTGGCCCGCGAACTCGATGCACGTGGTGAAGTTCTTCACCGGCGTCGCGGTCGGCACGTTCATCATCACCTGCGAGCCGTCCTCGAGGGTGACGAGCTTGAGGCGGATGCGCCCGGTGCGGATGTCCTGGATCTCCGCCTCCGACACGATCTCGGTCTTCTCCTTCAACCGGCGCTCGGCGGCCTCGAGGATCGCCTTGCGCATCCGGTCGCCGTCGGACTCGGGCGCCGCAGCCGGCGCATCTGCGGGTGCAGACGCTGGAGCAGCCGCGGGTGCGGCCGCGCCGGGCTCCTGGCGCTGGATCGCGCCGGTGGCGTTGCCGCCGCCGGTCGCGCCGGGTCCGTGGTCGAGGAG
>JAIOII010000508.1 GCA_019912685.1 Kofleriaceae bacterium | reverse complement strand
AGCGCGGCGGGAGTCGCCGCCGCCGCCGTCGCGGCCGCCGCGAGCTGCGCGTCGACGTCGGCCAGCACCTTCCGGTACGCCTTCTCGAGCCCCGGGAAGCCGAGCTTGATCGCCGTCGCCCCGATCGTGCCGCGCGGCAGGAACCCGAAGTACGCCGTGAAGCGCGACCCGCCGCCCGCCAGCGGCTCGACGCGCTGCACGCCGTGCATCACCTTCATGAAGCCGCGCTCGTACACGCGCACCGACTCGAGCCACTCCCCCGCGACCCAGTTCCACGGCACCTCGACCCACTCGTGGCGCACGCCGCCGTTCTTCGACCAGCCCCGCACCTGCCCGTCCCGCTCCGCGAAGTGCATCTCCGCGGTCCCGAGCGCGCGGTTCAGGCGCGACGTGTCGGCGGTGATGCGCCACACCTCGGCCGGCGGCGCCTTCAGCTCGAAGTGCCACAGGTACTCGAGCTTCTTGCCGTCGCCGTACCGCGCCGGCCACGGGTGCAGGCGATGGATGTCGTCGAGGTTCACCGGCCTGGTAAGCTCCTCCGCCATGGCGACGACCCATTATCGCAGCTGCTCCCTGTGCGAGGCCACCTGCGGCGTCGCGATCGAGGTCGAGGGGGACCAGGTCGTCTCGATCCGCGGCGACGACGCCGATCCGTTCTCGCGCGGCTACATCTGCCCCAAGGGGACCGCGCTCGCCGACCTCCATCACGATCCCGATCGCCTGAAGCGCCCCGTCGTCCGCGACGGCGCGTCGTGGCGCGAGATCGGCTGGGACGACGCGTTCGACCTCGTCATCCGCCGGCTGCGCGACGTGCGCGCGGCGTTCGGGCCCGACGCGATCGCCGTCTACCAGGGCAACCCGACCGCCCACAACCTCGGCCTCATGATGCACGGCCAGGTCTTCCTGCGGAAGCTCGGCACGAAGAACGCCTTCTCCGCGACGTCGGTCGATCAGCTGCCGCACATGCTCGCCGCGCTCCTCATGTTCGGCGACCAGCTGCTCATGGCGGTGCCCGACCTCGATCGCACCGATCACATGCTCGTGCTCGGCGGCAACCCGCTGGTCTCGAACGGCAGCATCATGACCGCGCCCGACGTGAAGACCCGCCTCAAGGCGATCCGCGCGCGCGGCGGCACGCTCACCGTCATCGATCCGCGCCGCACCGAGACCGCCGAGATCGCCGATCGCCACCTCTTCATCCGTCCCGGCACCGACGCCGCGTTCCTGCTCTCGTTCCTGAACGTGCTCTACGCCGAGGGCCTCGTCCGCCCCGGCCGCGCGGCGCGCTTCACCGACGGCCTCGAGGAGCTCGGCGCGATCGCGGCGAAGTACCCGCCCGAGGCCACGGCCGCGGCGACCGGCATCGCCGCCGACGACGTCCGCGCTCTCGCGCGCGCGTTCGCCGCCGCGCAGCGCCCCGTGCTCTACGGCCGCCTCGGCGTGTGCACGCAGGAGCTCGGCGGCCTCGCCGCGTGGCTCTGCTACGCCGTGAACGTCGTCACCGGCCGGCTCGACGAGCCCGGCGGCCTCATGTTCACGACGCCAGCGGTCGATCTCATCCCGCTCGCGCGCCGGCTCGGCTTCGACGGCGGCCACGCGCGGTGGACGAGCCGCGTCAGCGGGCTCCCCGAGTTCGGCGGCGAGCTGCCGGCCGTGACCCTGCCCGAGGAGATCGAGACGCCCGGCCGCGGCCAGGTGCGCGCGCTCATCACGAGCGCCGGCAACCCCGTGCTCTCGACGCCGGGCGGGCCGCGCCTCGAGAAGCTCCTGCCGGCGCTCGACTTCATGGTCTCGGTCGATCCCTACATCAACGAGACCACGCGCTTCGCGCACGTGATCCTGCCGCCGACGTCGCCGCTCGAGCACTCGCACTACGACATCGCGCTCGCCGCGTTCTCGGTCCGCAACGTCGCGAAGTACGCGCCGCCGGTCTTCGAGCGCGGCCCCGACCAGCGCCACGACTGGGAGATCTACGCCGAGCTCGCCGCGCGCTGGTTCCTCCCCGGCGGTGCGCTCGGCGCGCTCGCCGCGCGCGCCGCGCGCCGGGC
>JAIOII010000507.1 GCA_019912685.1 Kofleriaceae bacterium | reverse complement strand
CCCGCGTCCGACGCGTACGGCCTCGGCGCCGGTCGCGAGCGCGTACGCGGCCAGCGCCGCCGGCGCGAGCGGCCACAGGGGCGGCACGACGAGGAGCGTGGCGCCGCCGACCACCATGAGGAACGGGATCGCCGGGCGGATCGTCGGGAAGCGGCCCAGCTTGAGGAGCGTGCGGGCGCGGCCGCGCCCGTACTTGTAGTACTGCTTCGCGAGCGTCTGGAACGAGTCGCGCGGGTAGTAGTGCACCTCGATCTCGCGCGACAGGTAGATCTTGCCGCCGGACTCGAGCAGCCGCTGGTTCAGCTCGGCGTCCTCGTTGGTGATCGCCCTGGGATCGTAGAGGCCGATCGTCTCGAAGATCTTGCGCCGGAACGCGCCGAGGAAGACGGTGTCGACGAAGCCTTCCTTGCTCGCGTCGCGGTACCCGGCGCCGCCGACGCCGAGCGGCGACGTGAGCGCCGCGCACAGCGCGCGCTGGAACGCCGTCTTGGCCCGCGCCCGCTGCGCGCCGCCGACGTTGTCGGCGCCGGTCTTCTCCATGGTCTCGACGCACTTGCGCACGTAGCTGGGCGCGTACTCGCAGTGCACGTCCATGCGCACGACGATCTCGCCGCGCGCCTCGCGGATGAGCTGGTTGAGGCCGGCGGCCTGCAGCCGCTCCGGGTTGTCGATCACGCGGATGCGCGGGTCCTCCTCGGCGAGCTCGGCGAGGATCTCGCGCGTACGGTCGGTGCTGCGCCCGTCCGCGACGAGGATCTCGATGCGGTCGGCGGGGTAGTCCTGCGCCTGGACCGAGCGGATGCACGCCTCGATGAAGCGCTCCTCGTTGTAGGCGGGCATCGCGATGGTGACGAGCGGGAACGGCATGCGAACCTCTACTCTCTCACGGTTTGGCCACGTAGACGCCGCTGCCGACGATCAGGGCGACGCCCACCAGCGCGAGCGCGCCGACGGGCTCGCCCCAGGCGACCGCGCCGACCACGACGGCGACGACCGGCTCCGCGTACGCGAGCATCGCCGCCCGCGACGCGCCGATGATCGTCAGGCCGCGCACGTAGACGACGCCGGCGAGGGCGCCGAGCACGCACGCGCCGCCGACGCTCCACGCCAGCGCCCGCGCGCCGGGCACGACGCCCGCGTCGAACGCGAACGGCGCCACCATCAGGGCGGCGATGAACGAGTGGTACGAGATCACGCGCGACGCGCCGATGAGGGGCGCCAGCCGGCGCACCGTGAACACGTTGCCGGCGTACGCGAACGCGCTCGCCGTCCCGAGCGCGGCGCCGAGGACGTCGACCCGTCCGTGCCACGGCTCGAGCACGAGGGCGAGGCCCGCGCACGCGATGATCGCGCCCGGGATGGCGCCGCGCACGTGCTCGCGATCGACGAGCGGTGCCAGCACCGCGACGAGCACCGGCGCCAGGTAGTGGGTGAGCACGGCGACGGCGACCGTCGTCTCCTGCATCGCCGCGAAGAACGTCAGCACGTTGGTCGCGTCCCAGAGGCCGTTCAGCACGAGCAGCACGTACGCGCGCCGGCTCCAGGTCGCCGGCCCCTCGAGCCGCACCGCCGGCAAGGTCACGACGCCCATCACCAGGAACACGACGAGCGCGAACGTCATCGCCGGCAGCGCCGCGGGGCGCACGAAGAGGCTCCACAGCCCCCACGACGACGCGGCGGCGACCACGGCGATCGTGCCGAGCGCATACGCGCGCGACGACGGTACGCCGGGATTCACGGCGCCCAACGTATCATCGGCCGCGATGGTGTCCAGCGCGAGCGCGGCGGAGCAGGAGGCGTTCCTGGTCGACTTCCATGGCCGCTTTCCCGGCGTGACGGCGCGCGCGCTCGCGCGCGGGGGGAGCTACGCGGCCCTCGTCGGGGCCCTTCGACTCGGCCTCGCTCCGCTCGGCCTCGCTCAGGGTGAACGGGGCGGTATCGCGGATCTCGGGTGCGGTGACGGGTACCTGCTCGCCGAGCTCCGGCGCGCCGGCTTCACCGGCGCCCTCGTCGGGATCGACCTGTCCGCCGCGGAGCTGCGCGCCGCGAGCGCGCGCGCCACGAACGCGCACCTCGTGCAGGCGCGAGCGCAGGCGCTCCCTCTCCGTGCGCGATCGCTCGACGTCGTCGTGTCACACCTCGCCTTCACGCTCATGGCGGAGATCGACGCCGTGGTGGCGGAGCTGGGTCGCGTGATCGCGCCGGGCGGCCACTTCATCGCCGTGGTCGGAGGCGGGCCCAGGGGCGAGGACGCCTTCGCCGGGTTCCTCGAGCTCGCGCGCCCGTTCGTGCGCGGCGTGCCGCGCCTGGGTGAAATCCGTGCGCGCAGCGACCGCGGGCTCGCGGAGCTCTTCGCGGCTGGCTGGACGGAGCTGACGATCGACGATCTGCCCTGCGACCTGTCCGGGACCCCGGACGAGGTCTGGGAGAGCATGGCCACCGTCTACGATCTCGCTCGCACGAGCGCGCACGAGCGGGCGGAGCTCCGGGAGCGCTTCGTCCGGGCGATGGACCAGTGGTGTCGCGACGATGGTTCGGTGGCCTGCACCATGGCTACCCGACTCGTGCGGGTCCGTCGCGGCGGCTAGTCTCCCAGCCAGGGAGCGCAGTCCACGGGTGAGGCCTTCTCCCCCGGTATGGATGGGGTATCGGGGAGCTTCGTAGCCGCCGCCACACCCTTCCTGGTCGGCATCGATCGTGAATCTGGTGAGGTCCATGCCCGCCGGCACCCGACTTGTCACCCTTTGCCTGGCAACCTTTGCCGCCTGTACCGGAGGGGGAGGGACCGACCCCGACCCGGTCGACGTCGACGGCGGCACGACACCGACTCCCGACGCCGCCGATCCCGGCAAGGACGGCGGGCCGTCCACGGACGCGTCGCCGGATGCGCCGCCGATGGTCGAGGAGCTGCCGCCGCTCGGCGACGGGGTCGGCACGCTCTCCGGGGCGAGCGTCGCCGGCCGCATCGACGGCATCCGCGGCATCGCGCGCTTCTCGAACCCGGTCAACGTCGTGAGCGACGGCGCCGGCGGCGTCGTCGTCTGCGACTTCGACAACCACTCCCTGCGCCGGGTCGACGCCGACGGCGCCGCGTCCTCGCCGTTCACGCTGCCGGCCACGTTCGCGCGGCCGTTCGGCATCGTGCGCAGCGGCGACACGCTCTACGTGCAGACCGATCGCTCGACGACGGGCACGCCGACCGGCGCGCTCTGGCGCATCACGCTCTCGACCGGGACGGCGACGCTCGTGCGCGACAACGTCGGCCGCTACCGCGGGCTCGCGCTGCTCTCCGACGGCCGCCTCGTCGGGGCCGAGTACCAGCAGCACGTCGTCAGCATCCTCGACCCGTCGACCGGCGTCGCCACGGTGCTCGCCGGCGCCGCCGGCCAGGCCGGCATGCTCGACGCCACCGGCGCCGCCGCGCGCTTCGACATGCCCTACGACGTCGTCGTCCTGCCCGGCGACGAGATCGTCGTCGCCGACTTCGGCAACGACCTCCTCCGCAAGGTCTCGCTCGACGGCTCCGTCGTCACCTATGCCAGCGGCTTCACCACGCCGCAGGGGCTCGCGCTCGGCGCGGGCGGCACGATCTACGTGAGCGACCCCGAGGCCGGGGTGGTCAAGGCCGTCGCGTCGGGCGGCGGCGCCGTCACCACCGTCGCCGGCACCGGCACGCGCGGGTACCTCGACGCGGAGAACCCGCTCGAGGCGCAGCTCTTCGGCCTCGAGGGCCTCGACGTCTCCGCCGACGGCGCCTACCTCTACGTCGCCGACGGCTCGGGCGGCGAGGACCTGCCGTACCACCGCGTGCGGCGGCTGACGATCGCGCCGTAGCGTCAGACGTTGAAGAGGAAGTGCATGATGTCGCCGTCCTGCACGACGTACGTCTTGCCTTCCTGCCGGAGCTTGCCCGCGGCGCGCAGCGCGGCCTCGCTGCCGTGCTGCTCGAGATCGGCGAGCGTGTAGACGTTGGCCCGGATGAAGCCCTTCTCGAAGTCGGTGTGGATCACGCCGGCGGCCTCGGGCGCGAGGGCGCCCTGCTTGATCGTCCAGGCGCGGATCTCCTTCTCGCCAGCCGTGAAGTACGACTGCAGCCCGAGCAGGCGGTAGCACTCGCGCGCCAGCGTGTGGAGCGCGGGCTCCCGGAGCCCGTACGACGCGAGCAGCTCCTGCTTCTCCTCGTCGGTCATGCCGGCGAGCTCGGCCTCGATCTTCCCGCACAGGATGACGATGCCCGCGCCTTCGGCCTCGGCGCGCGTGCGCACGCTCTCGCTCCACGCGTTGCCGCCGGGCAGGTCCTCCTCGCCGACGTTGCAGCAGTAGAGCACCGGCTTCACCGTCATGAGGCCCCAGGTCGAGACCTCCTTCCGATCGTCGTCGGACAGCTCCAGCGAGCGGGCGGGCTTGCCCGCCTGCAGGTGGGCGACGACGCGCTCGACCAGCGCGAGCTCGGCCTTGCCCTCCTTGGAGCCGGTCTTGGCCGCGCCCTGCGCCTTCTTGAGCCGCTTCTCTGCGGTCTCGGCGTCGGCGAGCACGAGCTCGAGCTCGATGATCTCGATGTCGCGCATCGGATCGACCGAGCCGGCGACGTGGACGACGTTCGGGTCCTGGAAGCAGCGGACCATCATGAGGATCGCGCTGGTCTCGCGGATGTTGGCGAGGAACTTGTTGCCCAGACCCTCGCCCTGCGACGCGCCCTTGACCAGGCCGGCGATGTCGACGATCTCGACCACCGCGGGGAGGACCTTTTGCGTCGGGATGCGCTTCTGGATGCGCTGCAAGCGCTCGTCGGGCACCGGCACGATGCCGACGTTGGGATCGATCGTGCAGAACGGGTAGTTCGCGGCCTCGGCCTTGCCGGCGGTGAGCGCGTTGAACACGGTGCTCTTCCCGACGTTGGGAAGACCGACGATTCCGACGGACAGAGCCATGGCGGACGCATACCATGGAAGTCCCAACATGAAGGCCGCGTCGACCTGCTTCACCGTCCTCCTGGCGCTGGTCGCATGCGGCGGTGACGACGGCGGCGACGGCGGCGACGGCGGCGTCGACGCGGCCGCCGGCGACATCCTCGAGCAGCTCCGCGCGCTGCCCGAGATCGCGAGCGTCACCGAGGCGGCGACGGAGCAGGCCGGCTACCGCTACTTCGAGCTCCAGTTCGACCAGCCCGTCGACCACCAGAGCCCGGGCGGCGCGCGTTTCCAGCAGTTCGCGACGCTCATCCACAGGGACGTGGCGGCGCCGATGGTGCTGCTCCACACCGGGTACGGCAACTGGTACTACGACTTCCCGAGCGAGCTGACGCGGCTCCTCGGCGCCAACCAGCTCGTCGTCGAGCACCGCTTCTTCCGCGGCTCGCGCCCGGCCGGCGCCGAGGCGTGGCAGCACCTGACGATCGCGCAGAGCGCCGCCGATCACCACCGCATCTCCGACGCGCTCCACCGCATCTACCCGGGCCGCTGGCTCGAGACCGGCGCCAGCAAGGGCGGCATGACGTCGGTGTATCACCGCCGCTTCTACCCCGACGACGTCGACGGCACCGTCGCGTACGTCGCGCCCGAGTCGTTCGGCGCGCCCGACTACCGCTACGAGCCGTTCGTCGAGCAGCTCGGCCCGACCGCGTGCCGTCAGGCGCTGCGCGACCTCCAGGCCGAGCTCCTGCAGAACCGCCGCGCGATGCTCGAGTCGCGCGCGACGGCGGAGGCGCAGACGCGCGGCTACGCGTACACGCGGGTGACGCTGCCGGTCGCGGTCGAGAGCGCGGTGGTCTCGCTCGAGTGGGCGTTCTGGCAGTACGTCGGTGCCGGAGAATGCCCGGCCGTGCCACCGGTGACGGCGACCGACACGGCGGTGTGGAGCTTCCTGCGCGCGGTGTCGCCGGTGTCGTCGTCGAGCGACGACGACGTGGCCGAGTTCGAGGCCTACTACTACCAGGCGGAGGTCGAGCTCGGGTACCCGGGCACGATGGACGAGCACCTCACCGGGCTCACGATGTTCGGCCCGACCGACTTCGACGGCGCCTACCCGCCGGGGGTGACGCGGCCGCCGTGGACGGTCGACGCGATGAACGACATCGACGCGTGGGTGAAGCGCGAGGGCGACCGCATCCTCTTCCTCTACGGCGAGTGGGATCCGTGGTCGGGCGGCATGTTCGAGCTCGGCGACGCGACCGACTCCCTGCGCGTCATCGCGCCCATGGCGCCGCACGGCGCGGGGATCGGCGATCTCTCCGAGACCGATCGCGCCGCCGTGCTCGCGAAGCTCGAGGCGTGGACGGGCGTCCGTCCCGACGCGGCGCAACTGAAGCGCCGCGCGCGCCTCGCCGAGCCGATGAAGCGCGTGCCGCCGCCGCTCTACCTCCGCGCGCGGCAGTGATACAACTTCCCGCATGAGCACGCCCCGCACCGTCCTCGTCACCGGCTCGACCGACGGGATCGGCAAGGCGACGGCCCTGGCGCTGGCCCAGGCGGGCCTGCGCGTGATCGTGCACGGCCGCAGCCGGCCCAAGGTCGAGCGCGCGATCTCGGAGCTCCAGGCCGCCGTGCCCGGCGCCGACGTCGACGGCGTGTCCTTCGATCTCGGCTCGCTCGCGTCGGTGAGGAAGGGCGCCGAGGAGGTGCAGAAGAAGGCGCCGGCGCTCCACGTCCTCGTCAACAACGCCGGCATCTTCGCGCCCGAGCGCGTGCTCACCGGCGACGGCATCGAGGCGACGCTCGCGGTCAACCACGTCGGGCACTACCTGCTCACCCACCTGCTCACGCCGCAGCTCGAGGCGGGCGCGCCGGCGCGCGTCGTGATCCTGACGTCGATCGCGCACACGCGCGGCCGCATCCACCTCGACGACCTGTCGCTCGAGCGCGCGTTCTCGGGCTACGCGGCGTACGCGCAGTCGAAGCTCGCCAACGTGATGCACGCGCTCGATCTCGCCGGGCGCCTCGATCCCGAGAAGATCGCGGTCTACGCGGTGCACCCCGGCGTCATCTCGACCAAGCTCCTGCGCGAGGGCTTCGGCCCGGTGCGCGGCGCGTCGGTGACGCAGGGCGCGGCGGTGCCGGTGATGCTCGCGACCGCCGAGAAGATCGAGGAGCCGAGCGGCACGTACTGGTCGGAGGGGCAGGTCGCGCCGGTCGCGCAGGCCGCCCTCGACACCAGCGTGCGCGACGCCCTGCGCACCGCGACGGAGCGGATGGCCGGCATCGCCTGACGGGCGCCGACGATGAGTGAGCCCTCGTATCACGCGCGGCGCGAGACCGCGCTCGCGGCGCTGAACGCGGGCGACGCGGAGGCGGCCTTCCGCGAGTTCCGCTGGGCGCTCTGGTACCCGCGCGCCGTCCCGATCGACGAGCTGGTCGACGGGCTCGGCGTGCTCGCGCGCATCTTCGCGGCGATGGGGCACAAGGAGCTCGCCGAGCGCGCGGCCCACAGCTCGATCGACTCGCTCGATCCCGACGGGCTCTACCAGCTCGGCTACCAGCTCGTCGAGGAGGGCCTGCCGGCGATCGCGTCGACCGTGCTCCTCCGCTGCCTCGCGCTCGTGCCGGGCAGCGAGGAGGTCGTCACCGAGCTCGTCTCGGCGCTCGAGCGGCAGCTCGCGTACGCCGACGCGCGCCGCGTGCTCGAGGCCAACCCGAGCCTGCTCGAGACGAGCTTCCTGTGCCGCTACCTGCGCGCGTTCAACGCGGCGATGTCGGGCGACCTGGCGGCGGTGCGGGAGGCGGTGGACACGCTCGCGCCGCGCGAGGCGGTGCACGAGATCATGGCGCAGCGGATCGCGTCGATCGTGGCGCGCGCGGATCGCGCGGCGGGGGCGGGCTGCGCGCTCGACGGCCTCGATCTGCGGGGCTGGCACTACGTGCTCGGCGGCGGGATGCTCGGGCACCTGTCGCCGCACGGCTTCGACGAGGGCATGCACGGCCGCTACGCCTGGGTGCAGGACACGCTGGCGATGGTGAAGATGGGGCTCGAGCGGCTGCGGACGGTGCTGCGCGTCTGGGGCGTGGCTCCGCCGTGCGTGTACGCGCCGCCCGGGCGCGATCACGAGGTGCTCGGGGAGGCCGCGGCGCGCGTGCTCGGCCTTCCGCGCGTGCCGTGGCCGTCGGTCGGCGTGCCGGCGCCGGGGCTCGTCGTCGTCTACGACCTGGCGAGCGTCGAGCGCAAGGACCTCGAGCGCCTGCTCGAGCGCCGCGAAGGCCAGGTGCTCTACGCGCACGCGACGGGGTGGACGGAGGACGGCGCGATCGGCGCCGACGTGACGACGATCCTGCACCAGAGCATCGTGTCGCCGTGGGAGCCGCAGCTCGTCATCGATCCGGGCACCGGCGAGGCGAAGACCGGCGACGCCGACGCCCGCGCCGTCGAGGAGCTGGGCGCGGCGGTCGCGGCGAGCGCGGACATGGGCGCGGAG
>JAIOII010000506.1 GCA_019912685.1 Kofleriaceae bacterium | reverse complement strand
GGCGCGCGAGATCGGGCGGCCCGCCGCACCCGCCGTCGCGGTCACCGGGCCGGTGCTGATCGAGGACGGGGAGCCGTGGGCGCTCGGCGTGGTCGCGTCCACGGCCGCGCTGAGCGGCCAGGAGCGGACGCTGGTGCGGCGGCTGCTCCTCGGCGGGGGCGTCGCGGTCGCGCTCGTCACCGCGCTGTCGGTCTACTTCGTGCGCAACGCGCGGCGGGCCGCAGCGCTCAACGAGCGGCTGCGGCAGGCCGACCGGCTGGCGCACCTGACCGACAAGGCCGAGAAGATCCTCGACCACGTGCCCACCGGCGTGCTGGCGCTGACCGAGGCGCGCACGATCTCCGCCGCCAATCGCTGGCTGACGGCGCGCCTGGGGCGCGACGTGATCGGCGCCGGCCTCGCGACGGCGTTTCCGGACGTGCCACCGGCGCGCGTCGCCGAGCTCGAGGCGATGGTCGCCGAGGCGGCGGCGAGCGGCGCGCCTCGCTCCGCGCATCGCCTGGAGCTGCGGCTGTGGGGTGACACGTCACGCGTGAACGTGCACGCCGTGCCGCTCGCGCGCCGGCTGGGGGAGGTCCATGCCTTGCTCGTCATCGAGGACCTCGAGCCGCTGCGCCTGATCGAGGAACGGCTCCTGCACTCGGAGAAGCTCGTGACCGCCGGGCAGCTCGCCGCCGGCATCGCGCACGAGCTCGGCACGCCGCTCAACGTCATCCGCGCGCGCGCCGAGCTCACGATCGACCGTCTCGGCGATCATCCCGAGGCGCGCAGCCAGAAGATCGTCCTCGATCAGGTCGATCACGTGAGCCGCCTCATCACGCAGCTGCTCGACTACGTGCGCATCGCGCCGCCCGTGACCCAGGCGGTGCGGGCGGAGCAGGCGCTCGGCGCCGTCGCGGAGCTGCTCGCCGTCGAGGCCGAACGGCGCGCCGTGCGCGTGACGATCGATGCCGGGGCGGCGGACCTGCCGGCGCTGCGCGCCGATCCGGGGCAGCTGCAGCAGGTCCTCGTCAACCTGGCGATGAACGCGCTCGACGCATGCGAGCGCGGCGGCCACGTGACGTTGCGCTCGCGCCGCCACGACGACGCGAGCGTGATCCTCGAGGTCGAGGACGACGGCGCCGGCATCGACGCCGAGGTGCGCGCGCAGGTGTTCGATCCCTTCTACACCACCAAGAAGCGCGGGCACGGCACCGGGCTCGGGCTGTGGGTCGTCGCGCAGCTGGTGCGCGCGCACGGCGCACAGATCGATCTGGACAGCACGCCCGGCGCCGGTACCCTGGTGCGGATCACGTGGCCCGTCGCAGCGTAAGCACGAGCGCCCTGTCGGGGCGCATCCTCGTCGTCGACGATCACCCCGCGATGGCGACCGTGGTCGCCGAGGCCCTGTCCGACGCCGGATGGGAGTGCGCCGTCGAGGACAGCGGCGCCGGAGCGGTGGCCGCGCTGCGCGAGCGCGCGTTCGATCTCGTCGTCACCGACCTGCGCATGGCCGACGTCGACGGCATGGACGTGCTCGCCGCGGCCCAGGACGTCGATCCCGAGCTGCCGGTGATCATCATGACCGCGTTCGGCGGCATCGACTCCGCGATCGAGGCGATGCGCCAGGGCGCCCAGCACTACGTCACCAAGCCGGTGCGCATGGAGGAGCTGCGGCTCCACGTCGAACGGGCCATCGCGGAGTGCCGCCTGCGCCGCGAGCACAGCGCGCTGCGGGCGAGCCGGCGCGAGGGGCCGAGCGCGCTCATCGGCGACAGCCCGCCGATGCGGGCGCTCGCCG
>JAIOII010000505.1 GCA_019912685.1 Kofleriaceae bacterium | reverse complement strand
TGGGTTCCGTCGGCGGCGGCGTCGGCGCAGGCTCGGCGGCGCCGGGGGTCTTGCCGGCCGCGCGCACCTCCATGCTCAGCACCCGCTCGAGCACCTCGAGCTCGAGGCGGCGGCGCCAGCGGTCGCGCAGCTCGGTCAGGTCGGCGGCGAGCTCGAGCTTCTCGCTGTCGAGCTCGAGCCACTCCTCGTCGGTGTGGTCGAGCGGCGCGGCCAGCGTGGCCTGGACGAAGGTGTCGAGCTCGGCGAGCCGCGCGGCGAAGATCGCCGCGCCCTCGTGCGCGAGGTCGAGCCGGCCGGAGCGCAGCTGATCGTCGATCGAGGTCGCGTGCCGCGCCAGCCGGTCGGCGTCGGCGCGGAGGAGGAACATCTTCCCGGGATCGAGCCGCTCGAGGTAGAGCGTGAACGCCCGCTGCGACAGCGCGTCGTCGAAAGGCCGACGGAGGAGATGGCCCTCCTCGAGGAGCTCGCGGGTCACCGCGGCGAGCTGCGCCTCGCGCGGGTCGGGTGGCGCGACGGCGGGTCCGGTCGGTGCGGTCGGCGCGGCCGGCTGCGAGGCCGTCTCCAGCGGACGCAGCGGCGCCTCGCCGCGTGGCGGGGCCTTGGACGAACAGGCCGCAAGGATCAGGATCGCGAGGAGTCGAAGGCCGAGGCCCATCCGCTCATGCTAGCAGCCGCGCGGCTGCGAGGCTCGGCACGAGCGCAGCGCGTCGCGGCGGCGGCGCGCCATCACCAGGACGACTCAGCGCGCCCCCAGCTCGGCATGGTCGGGTGGCGAACGCCGATCACCGGGACCTCGTGACGGAGGTCGAAGTTGTAGTCGCTCTCGGTGCCGGCCCGCGGCCGCAGCACCACCTGCTCGCCGAGCCGCTGGACGATGCGCTCGAACAGCCCCATCGGCTCCGCCACGGACGGGTAGAGCTGCACGTAGGTGTCGTAGCGCAGGAGGTGCTCGTCGAAGAAGCGCCGCGCGGTCGCGAGGTCGAGGCGCGCCGGCACGACCATCGGCAACCCACATCGCGCGACGCTCGCTTGCATGCCCTCGACGCCCAGGCGCGAATGCGCGGCCGAGGTGAAGCACGCGCCGATCAACGCGGCGTCGATATCCGGCGCGTAGAAGCCCTCCGCCGCCTCCAGCTCGTCGCCGCCCAGATCCTCGAGGACGCGCGTGAGGATCCGGAACTCGCGCACGTTGCAGCGGAAGGGGTTGAGCAGCACGTAGACATCAGCGCCGTTCGATTCCATCGCCCATCCACATACGCAGCGCGCGTGCCGGGCCCCGCAGATGTGACCGCGATGACAACAACCACGTCCTCCGTCTCCCAAGTCCAGGATGTCGCGTCCGTGTGGGCCCCTGTCCTCCTGGGAGCGTTCGCTCCACCAGAAGCGGGTTTTGGGGGGCGGCAAGCCACACCCGTCCCCGCTGGCGCCATCGAGCGCGCGCGTGGCCGCGGCGCGCGCGGGCATGTCGCTTGCTGCCCGGCTGCTGCATGGGCCGCCACTCCACGCAGCGCGACGACGACCACCGCGAGCGTGACGCGGCACACCTGGCGCATCAGCGGCTGACCACCAGCGCGGCGCTGCGGGTGCCGGGCGTCGCGATCACCGGCCACTCGCAGGCGGTCGGGCCCGCCGGCGGTGACTGGTGGCTGGCCAGCGCGCTGCCCGACGGGCGCGTGCTCGTCGCGGTCGGTGATGT
>JAIOII010000504.1 GCA_019912685.1 Kofleriaceae bacterium | reverse complement strand
CGACCGCCACGACCGCGGCTTCGGCCGCCAGTCGGTCGCGATCGCCGACGAGCTGCCGGTCGGCGGCCTCTACCAGTGGCGCCGCCGCGGCGAGCGCCACAAGTGGAACCCGGCGACGATCGCCTCGCTCCAGCACGCGGTCGCGTACGAGGACCGCGCCAGGTTCAAGGAGTACGAGCAGCTCTGCGACGACGAGGACCAGGCGCTCACGACCTTGCGCGGCCTCTTCGACTTCCACCCGCCGGCGGCCGCGGCGATCTCGATCGACGAGGTCGAGCCGGTCTCCGCGATCGTGAAGCGCTTCGTCACCGGCGCGATGTCGTTCGGCTCGATCAGCGCCGAGGCGCACGAGACGCTCGCCATCGCGATGAACCAGCTCGGCGGCAAGTCGAACTCGGGCGAGGGCGGCGAGGAGCCGCACCGCTTCGAGCGCGACGAGAACGGCGACTGGCGGCGCAGCGCGATCAAGCAGATCGCGTCGGGACGGTTCGGCGTCACCGCGCACTACCTGGTCAACGCCGACGACCTCCAGATCAAGATGGCCCAGGGCGCCAAGCCCGGCGAGGGCGGCCAGCTCCCCGGCCACAAGGTCGACGACCGCATCGCCAAGGTGCGCTGCTCGACGCCGGGCGTGACCCTCATCTCGCCGCCGCCGCACCACGACATCTACTCGATCGAGGACCTGGCACAGCTCATCTACGACCTCCAAGTCGTGAACCCCGAGGCGCGCATCAGCGTGAAGCTGGTGAGCGAGGTCGGCGTCGGGACGATCGCCGCCGGCGTTGCCAAGGCGCGCGCCGGCTGCATCGTCATCGCCGGCTTCGAGGGCGGCACCGGCGCGTCGCCGATCTCGTCGCTCAAGCACGCCGGCCTGCCCTGGGAGATCGGCCTCGCCGAGACCCAGCAGGTGCTGGTGCAGAACAAGCTGCGCGGCCGCGTGCGGCTGCAGGTCGACGGCGGGCTCCGCACGTCGCGCGACGTCGTGATCGCGGCGCTGCTCGGCGCCGAGGAGTTCGGCATGGCGACGGCGTCGCTGGTCGCCACCGGCTGCGTGATGCTGCGCAAGTGCCACCTCAACACCTGCTCGGTGGGCATCGCGACGCAGGATCCCAAGCTGCGCGAGCTCTACCGCGGCAAGCCCGAGCACGTCGTCGCGTTCTTCACGATGATCGCCGAGGGCGTGCGCGAGCTGTGCGCGCGGCTCGGCGCGCGCTCGGTCGACGAGCTCATCGGCAAGAGCGACCTCCTGCGCGTGAAGCCCACGCTGCACTGGAAGGCGAAGACGCTCGACCTCGCGCCCATCCTCCACCAGCCGGCGGCCCCGGCCTCGGTCGCGCGCCGCTTCGTCGCGCTCGAGCCGTGGCCGGTCGCCGATCACATCGATCAGCAGATCATCGCCAAGGCCGAGGCGCAGGCGGGCCCGACGCTCCTCAACGGCAAGCCGATCGAGCTCAGCCTGCCCATCAACAACACGCACCGCACGGCGGGCGCGCGCCTCGCCGGCGAGATCGCGCGGCGCCACGGCGCCAAGGGACTGCCCGACGGCGCGATCCGCGTGCACTTCACCGGCTCGGCGGGCCAGAGCTTCGGTGCGTTCCTCACGGCGGGCGTCGAGCTCCACCTCGCCGGCGACGCCAACGACTACGTCGGCAAGGGGCTCTCCGGCGGGCGGCTCGCGATCCGTCCGCCCGACGGCGTCCGCTTCGTCCCCGAGGACAACGTCATCATCGGCAACACCGCGCTCTACGGCGCCACCGGCGGCGAGCTGTTCGCGCGCGGCCTCGCCGGCGAGCGCTTCGCCGTCCGCAACTCGGGGGCGCGCGCCGTCGTCGAGGGCTGCGGCGACCACGGCTGCGAGTACATGACCGGCGGCGCCGTCGTCATCCTCGGCCCGACGGGGCGCAACTTCGCCGCCGGCATGAGCGGCGGCACGGCGTTCGTGTTCGACAAGGACAAGAGCTTCCGCGATCGCGTCAACCTCGAGATGGTCGATCTCGAGTCGCTCGTCGACGAGAGCGACCTGTTCCTCGTCTACAGCCTCATCGAGGACCACGTGCGCCACACCGGCAGCTCGGTCGGCCGCCGCATCCTCGACAACTGGGAGCTGATGGTGCCGCGCTTCGTGAAGGTCATGCCCGTCGACTACCGCCGCGTCCTGCAGGCGCGCCGCGCCGAGGCGCGCCCGCGCCGGCTGTCGGTCATCCCCGGCGGCGCCGAGAGCCCCGCGCCGGCCGCGGCGACGGGAGGAGGTCGCTAGCCATGGGCAAGCCGACCGGCTTCATCGAGTGGCAGCGCCTCGTCGCGCCGCGCCGTCCCGTCGCCGAGCGCCTCCACGACTACCGCGAGGTCGAGGGCCTCGAGGACGACACGCTCGCCCGGCAGCAGGCGGGCCGCTGCATGGACTGCGGCGTGCCGTTCTGCATGCAGGGCTGCCCGCTCGGCAACCCGATCCCCGACTTCAACGACCGCGTCTTCAAGGGCCGCTGGCAGGACGCGTGGAAGCGGCTATCGGCGACGAACAACTTCCCCGAGTTCACCGGTCGGCTGTGCCCGGCGCCGTGCGAGGCGTCATGCGTGCTCGCCATGGATCCGGCGGCGGCGGTCACGATCGAGCACATCGAGAAGGACATCGCCGAGCGCGCGTGGCACGAGGGCTGGGTCACCGCCGAGCCGGCGCGCGCCAAGACCGGCGCGCGGGTCGCGATCGTCGGCTCGGGCCCGGCGGGGCTCGCGGCCGCGCAGCAGCTCGCGCGCGCCGGCCACGACGTCACGATC
>JAIOII010000503.1 GCA_019912685.1 Kofleriaceae bacterium | reverse complement strand
GCCGCCTCCGCCGCCCGCAGGCGAGGCAGGGGCGACGACACCTGCGGCGCCGGTGCCGGACGTGAGCGGGCTCGCCAAGTCGATCCACGGCCGGCTCACGACGAAGTACGCCCTCAACCCCGACGTGTTCGTCATCTTCTCGGCGAGCGGCGGGCTCGTGTGGGCGCCGCCGGGCTCGCCGGTCGGCGCCGACGATCTGGCGGAGCTCGCGGCCGTCGAGAAGGCGCGCGCCGGTAACCTGTTCGCGCACCGCATCCAGCTGATCGACGGCGACGCCTTCCAGGTCTCCGCGGTGCCGATCAAGGCGGGCGACGCGGTCGTCGGCGGCCTCCTGCTCGGCGTGAAGCTCCAGCGCTACTTCGAGGAGTACGCCGAGCAGAGCGACGAGAACCCCGACCTGCGCATGCGCGTCACCCTGCTCCAGGGCCTGAAGGTGCTCGCGTCGGCGTACCCGAGCGATCGCTGGTCGGAGCTGAGCAAGGCGATGCAGCCCGACCGGTTCGTGCGCGTCGTGGTGGGCGACGACGCCCGCGACGTCGTGCGCCTGCGCGACGGCGACATCGACTTCTACGTCGAGGAGCTCGAGGGCTACAAGGGCCTCGACAGCACGGTGATCGGCACGCTCTTCATCACCCGCAGCCGCCGCACCGTCGTCGATCGCGGCTCGCAGATCCCGTGGCTCCAGATCGGCGTCGGCATCGGGCTCTCGCTCGTGATCGCGAGCCTGATGGCGTACTGGATCACGCGGCCGATCAAGCAGATGGTGCGGCAGTCGCGCGACCTGCTCGCCGGCGACACCGACCTCACCCAGCGCATCGTCGTCGACTCGCGCGACGAGACCGCCGACCTCGCCGAGAACATCAACCAGGTGTTCCAGCGCGTGCACGGGCTCGCGACCGAGGTGCAGTCGGCGGCGTTCCAGGTCGGCGCGTCGAGCGCCGAGATCAGCGCCGCGTCGAAGCAGACGCTCGGCGGGCTCAAGGAGCAGACCGCGAAGATCGGCGGCTCGACGGCGGCGGTGACCGAGCTGTCGGCGTCGATCCAGCAGGTCGCGGCCAACGCGGCGCAGGCGACCGACGTCGCCGAGCAGACCAACAACGCGATCGGCTCGGCGGTGCAGCGCATGGATCAGATCCGGCGCTCCGTCGACGACGCCGCCGACAAGATGCGCGACCTCGGCGAGAGCTCGAAGCGCATCGGCAACATCGTCGAGGTGATCCGCCAGATCAGCGAGCAGACGTCGATGCTGGCGCTGAACGCGTCGATCGAGGCCGCGCACGCCGGCGAGCAGGGCCGCGGCTTCGCCGTGGTCGCCGACGAGGTGTCTTCGCTCGCGCGCCGCGTCGGGCAGTCGGCCAAGGACATCGAGGCGCTGATCCAGACCATCAAGGAGCAGACGCAGGCGGCGATGGCGTCGATGGACGTCGGCACGCGGGACGTCGACTCCGGCTCGCAGCTGGTGACGTCGACGTTGACCGGGCTGGGTCAGCTGATCACGGTCGTACGGGACACGGCGCACGCGGTGCAGGAGCAGGCGGTCGTGTCCGACGAGATCGCGCGCAACATGGACACGGTGCAGCACATCGCGACCGAGGTGCTGACCGGCTCCGAGGAGTCGGTGGTGCAGGCCGAACGGCTGCACGAGCTCGCGTACCAGCTCGAGGAGTCGATCGGCGGGTTCAACCTCGACGGCTCGGGGCGCGTCGGCGACCGCGGGAAGGAGCGCGCGCGCGCGCTGCCGGCGGAGCGAGAGCGCGAGCGCGAGGCCAAGCAGCTCCCGCCGCGGGTGAAGCGCGAAGGCTGATGCGTGGCGCTGCCGCGCGACATCGTCGCCGGACTGACGCGGCGACTCGCCGAGCGAGCCGGGCTGGAGCTGCCGGCCTGGGTCGTCGAGGCGCGCGCGCGGGCGCGGATGGAGGCGCTGCGGCTCGGCGCGACGGAGTACCTCGAGCTCGTGGCCACGCCGCGCGGGCGGGTGGAGCTCGATGAGCTCGTCGAGGCGGTGCGCGTCGGCGAGACGCGGTTCTTCCGGCACGTGTCGCAGGTGCAGGCGCTCGTCGACGTGGTGGCGCCGGCGATCGCGGCGCGCGGACGGCGGAACGTGCGCGTGTGGAGCGCGGGCTGCGCGAGCGGCGAGGAGGCGTACACGCTCGCGATCGTGCTGTCGCGGGAGCTGCCGGAGCATGCGGTGACGGTGGTGGCGACGGACGTGAGCGAGGACGCGCTGGCCGTGGCGGCGCGAGGGCGGTATCCGCGGGCGGCGCTCGCGCACGTGCCCGAGGCGTGGCGCGACGCGTTCGAGCCGGTTGGCGCTGGTGGCGGCGGTGAGGGCGACGAGGTGCGCGTGAAGGCGGAGATCGCGAAGCGGGTGACGTTCGAGCAGGCGAACCTCGTCGAGGGCGAGGCGCCGCGCGGGTGCCAGGTCGTGTGGTGCCGGAACGTGCTCATCTACTTCGAGAAGGACGCGCGGAAGCGCGCGGTGCAGAAGCTGATCAGCGCGCTCGACGCCGGCGGCTGGTTGTTCGTGGGCTACAGCGAGCAGCTGCGCGACGTGGCGGAGCTCGAGGCGGTGCGGGCCGGCGACGTCACGATCTACGTGAAGCGGACGCCCGGGTCGAACGCGGCGACGAGGACGCCGGTGGTCGGGGTGCCGATCCAGGGGCAGGGACAGGGACAGGGGCAGGG
>JAIOII010000502.1 GCA_019912685.1 Kofleriaceae bacterium | reverse complement strand
CTACTCCGCCGTGTCGATCACGGTGAGCGGCGTCATCGAGGCGCACGGCGGCGGCGGCGGACGCGGCATCCGCTGCGGCAACTCGTCGACCGCGGGCGAGAACGGACCCAGCCTCGGCAACGGAGGCGGCGGAGGAGGAGGAGGAGGACGGATCGTGTTCGCGTACCAGACGACGCTGGTCGAGGGAACGACGTCACCCTCGTCGTTCAGCTTCACCTTCTGATTCGAACGGTCGGCTCCTGCGCCGAGCGGATCGTAGAAGGGTAAGGGTAAGGGTAAGGGTAAGGGTAAGGCTCAGAGCGAGGCTCGGAGCCCTGCGCTGGACTCGCTGATCCCGTGCCCGCGCGCAAGGATCGAACTGCGTGGCTGGCACGGAGCTCCGCGTCAGGATCCGAGCCTTACCCTTACCCTTACCCTTACCCTTACCCTTCTACGTCTTCCCTCAGTCGACACCGTCACCGTTGCCCTACCCTTCGACGTCTTCCCTCAGTCGACGAGCTCGCCGGTCCAGTACAGGTAGTCCCGCCACGCCTCGGGCACCGACCGCAGGCTCACCCTGATCGTGACCGCCGGCACCCAGTCGGGCTGCACCGGCTGGACGCGCAGCGCCATGCCCGCCTGCCGCGGCGTGCGACCGCCCTTCTTGCGGTTGCAGTCGTGGCACGCCGTCACGATGTTGGTCCACTCGGTGCGCCCACCCTGGGAGCGGGGGACGACATGGTCGTACGTGAGCTCGTCCACCGCGAGCTTGTGCCCGCAGTACTGGCACGAGTACCCGTCGCGGGCGTAGATGTTCACCCGCGAGAACTTGACCGGCTTGTGGTGCCGGCGGAACGCACGCAAGAGCCGGACGACCGAGGGGATCTTGATGATGAAGGTCACCGAACGCACCGCGTCGGTGTACTCCTCGACCACCTCGACCTTGCCGAGGAACAGGAGCGTGATCGCTCGCTGCCACGAGATGACCTTGATCGGCTCGTAGCTCTGCGACAGGAGAAGGGTCTTGTGACCCGGCGCAGTGGCCTCCATCGGGGACCGAAAGACAATAGCATCTCCCTCCGACCAGGCATCGCGCCCCGGATCACGCGCGGTCCCGCCGAACTTGAAAACCGCTTTCAATCCTGCTACCGTCCCTCGTTGATGTCCTCGCTCGCCAAGGTTCGCCGTCACACGCCGGTCACCATCCGTGCCGTCGATGGTGAGCGCGGTTTCCGGCGGCGGTTGATGGAGATGGGCCTCGTGCCCGGCACGCGCGTCACGATCACGAACGTCGCGCCGCTGGGCGACCCCCTCGAGATCGAGGTCCGCCGCGGTCGCCTCTCGATCCGTCGCCTCGAGGCCGACCTCATCCTCGTCGAGCGCTAGCCCGAGTCGCCGATGTCTCCGGAGCCGTCCTCCCCGGTGCAGCGGGTCGCCCTCTGCGGCAACCCGAACACGGGCAAGACGACGCTCTTCAACGCGCTGACGGGTGCACAGGCGCGCACAGGCAACTACCCCGGCGTCACGGTCGACCGCCGCGTCGGCAGGCTGCGCGGTCGCGAGGACGTCGAGATCATCGACGTGCCGGGCACGTACAGCCTGACCGCGCGCTCCGTCGACGAGCAGATCGCGCTCGACGTCATCCTCGGCCTCGCGCCCGACGCCGCGCCCGACGAGCGGCCGGCCCTCCTCGTCATCTGCGTCGACGCCACCCAGCTCGCGCGCTCGTCGTACCTCGTCGTGCAGGCGCAGGAGCTCGGCGCGCGCTGCCTGGTCGCGCTCACCATGACCGACGAGGC
>JAIOII010000501.1 GCA_019912685.1 Kofleriaceae bacterium | reverse complement strand
CGACGAGCGCGGGGCCGCCGAGCAGGCGGAGCGCGGCGCCGACCGCGAGCGCGGCGAGCCCGGCGCCGGCGAGGTCCCAGGTGTAGACGCGGTCGACGTGGTCGCGGTAGTGCGTGATCGCGAGCGACACCACCATGCCCGCGAAGAAGAACGGCAGGACCGTGACCCCGCACAGGAGCAGGAGCTGGAAGAAGCTGATGTTGGTGAAGCGCGGCGCCTGCCCGAGCCCGACGTGCGCCTCGATCGGGTTGGCGAGCACGTAGACGAGGACGAGGAGCGTCGCGGCGGCGAAGCGGCGCGCGGCGCGCGCCATATCGTCGGCCGCCGTCTCGGCGCCGTAGCGCCCCGACACGTACACCCACACGCCGCTGCCGCCCATGCCGAGGAGCGCGACGGCGATGGCGAGGAACGTGAAGTGATAGAACATGAGCGCCGAGAAGATGCGCGTGAGCGCGACCTCGAGGAGGAGGTTGGCGGCGCACACCATCGCCAGGGCGAACAGCACGCGACGGGCGGGCATGGCGGGCGCTATAACACGCGCCATGAGCTCGCTCGACGGCATCCGCGTCCTCGACCTGTCGCGTCTCCTCCCGGGACCATTTCTGACCATGATCCTCGCCGACCTCGGCGCCGACGTGGTCAAGGTCGAGGATCCCAAGGTCGGCGACTACATCCGCGCGTTCCCGCCGCACAAGGCGGGCATGGGCGGCCGCTACCTCGCCGTCAACCGCGGCAAGCGCTCGCTCGCCCTCGATCTCAAGGACCCGCGCGCGAAGGACGCGTTCCTGCGCATGGCGGCCGTGGCCGACGTCGTCGTCGAGAGCTTTCGCCCGGGCGTGATGGACAAGCTCGGCGTCGGCTGGTCGACCTTGTCCGCGGCGAACCCGCGCCTCGTCATGTGCTCGATCAGCGGCTACGGCCAGACCGGGCCGTACGTGCACCGCGCCGGCCACGACCTCAACTACATCGGCCTCGCGGGCGTGCTCGCGATGGGCGCCGAGAAGCGCGGCGCGCCGCCGGCGATGCCGGGGATCCAGATCGCCGACTTCGCGGGCGGCGGCCTGTGGGGCGCGACCGCGGTGCTCGCCGCGCTCTTCGGGCGCGAGCGGAGCGGCAAGGGCCAGCACCTCGACATCTCGATGACCGAGGGCGCGATGGCGCTCCTCGCCGCCGAGCTCGGCAACCTCGATTGCGGCGCCAGGCCGACGCGCGGCACCGAGGCGCTGAACGGCGCGATGGCGTGCTATGGCGTCTACCGCTGCAAGGACGATCGCTTCGTGTCGGTCGGCGCGCTCGAGCCCAAGTTCTGGATCGCCTTCAACCAGGCGATCGGCCGCAAGCCCGACATCAGCGAGCTCGCGGCGCCGCCTGCCCGGCAGGAGCAGATCCGCGACGAGATCGCGGCGATCCTCGTGACCAGGACGCGCGACGAGTGGGTCGCGGCGCTGGCCCAGCACGACTGCCTGCTCGAGCCGGTGCTGGAGCTCGAGGAGCTGCCCGCGCACCCGCTCCACCAGGCGCGCGAGATGTTCGTCACCGTCGACGGCGGGCCGGCCGGACCGCTGCGTCAGGTGCGCACGCCGCTCGGCCCGCCGGTCCGTCCGACGCCGCCGCCCGCGCTCGGCGCCGACTCGAAGGCGGTGCTCGCCGACTACGGCTTCTCCGACGCGGACATCGCCGGCCTGCTCGGCTAGATTCGGAAGGAACCAACATGATCGATCACGTCAGCGTCTACGTCGACGACCTCGACGCCGCCAAGGCCTTCTACGTGAAGGCGCTCGCGCCGCTCGGCTACACGGTGATCCGCGAGTTTGCCGGCGCGGCGATCGGCATGGGCGTCGCGCCCAAGCCCGACCTCTGGGTGATCAAGGGCCCGGTCCGGCAGGGCGGCCAGCACGTCGCGATCCGCGCCGGCGGCCGCGCCGCGGTGCGCGCGTTCCACGAGGCGGCGCTCGCCGCCGGCGGCAAGGACAACGGTCCGCCCGGCGTGCGCGCCCACTACCACCCCGACTACTTCGGCGCGTTCGTGCTCGATCCGAGCGGCAACAACCTCGAGGCCTGCTGCCACGAGCGCTACATCGAGTAGCTCGGCTCGAACAGGGCGGCGAGGCGCTGGGTGATGCGCGCGCGCAGGCGCGCCGGGGCTTCGGCGAGGGCGACGACGCGCGTGCGCTCGCCGTCGCCGGTCTGCACCGTCGGGTGCAGGCGATACGCGATCACGCGGCCGCGCGCCTCGCCGG
>JAIOII010000500.1 GCA_019912685.1 Kofleriaceae bacterium | reverse complement strand
GGGCCGAGCAGGGCGCCGTCGGCGCGGCGGGGCAGGGCGCGGCGCAGCGCGAGGAGGTCGGCGTGCAGGTGCCACACGCGGCGGTGCGGCTCGCGCGCGCGCTCGCCGAGATCGAGGCGGGCGCGCTCGAACGTCGCGAGTGCGCCGGGATCGGGGAGGGCCTGCTCGCGCTCGTACGCGATCACCGACGGGAACTGGCGCATGAAGGCGGCGCGTCCCTCGGTGACGAGGCCGCCGAGCTCGCCGGCGTGATCGACGAAGTAGAGGAACGGCGACGACGCGCCGTGCTCCTGGCCCTGGAAGAGGAGCGGCGTCATCGGGCCGAGCAGGAGGAGCGCCGTCATCGCGCGGTAGCTGCCCGGCGACGCGAGCTTGTCGATGCGCGCGCCGTCGGCGCGGCGGTTCGCGACCTGATCGTGGTTGTCGAGGTAGACGACGGAGCGGGCGGGCGCGACGTCGAAGATCGGCGTGGCGCGGGTCTCGAGCTGCCACGCGTGCCGCGCGCCCTGGTAGAGGAAGCCGTGGCGGACGACCGCGAGCAGCTCCTGCGCCGCGCCGCGGAAGCCGCGCATGTACGCCTCGTGGCGGCCGGTGAGCGCGCCGTACGCGGCGTGATGGAAGTCGTCGTTCCAGACGGCGTCGACGTCCATCTCGTGCAGGAGCCGCGGGTCCTGGCGCTCGTGCTCGGCGACGATCCACACGCGCCGGTCGCCGGCCGCGGCGCGCGCGGCGCGGACGACGGCGGCGACGATGTGCTCCGGGCCGTCGTCGAAGATCCCGTGCGTCGCGTCGAGGCGCAGGCCGTCGAGGTGGTACTCGTCGATCCACGTCGCCGCGTTGGTCGTCAGGTACTCGCGGACGGGCGCGGCCTCCATGTCGAGCGGATCGCCCCAGTCGCCGGCGTGGCGCTTCGTCGTGTAGTCGGCGAGCTGGCCGAGGTAGTTCCCGTCGGGGCCGAAGTGGTTGTAGACGACGTCGAGGATGACCGCGAGGCCGACGCCGTGCGCGGCGTCGACGAACGCGCGCAGGTCGTCGGGGCGGCCGTAGAGCCGCGTCGGCGCGAACAGGTCGACGCCGTCGTAGCCCCAGCCGCGCGTCCCGGCGAAGTCGGCGACCGGCATGAGCTCGACGGTCGTGACGCCGAGCTCGGCGAGCGCCGGCAGCTCGCGTGCCGCGGCGGCGAACGTGCCCTCGCGCGTGAACGTGCCGACGTGCAGCTCGTACACGACGTGCGCGTCGGGGGCGCCGCGCCACGCGCCGTCGGTCCACGCGAACGCGCGCGGATCGATCACCTCCGACGGGCCGTGCGGGCCGTCGGGCTGGAAGCGCGACGCGGGATCGGGCACGAGCAGCTCGCCGCCGTCGAGGCGGAAGCGGTAGCGGGTGCCGGCGGCCGCCGCCGCGGCGGCGCCCGCGAAGTAGCCGCTCGCCTCGGGCGCGAGCACGATCTCGGTGCCGTCGTCGAGCACGACGCTCACGCGCCTGCGTTTCGGCGCCCACACCCGGAAGTGCACGCCTTCACCTGCGATGAGCTCTGCTCCGATCGGCCGTCGTCTCGTCATCGATTCATCACCCTCCCCGCCCGAGCAGGGCGACCGGGAAACCACGCCACAGTAGCGCCACGGGCGTGCGCCCACCCGGGACGCGCGCGCCGGTGATCACGTCGGTCCACTCGCCACCCGGGCCCGGCGCGCCCGGCAGCTCGATCGCCGTGTCGCCCCAGGCCACGTCGCGCGTCGCCCGCGGCGACGAGCTCGTCGCGGTGGCGCCGCGCTGGACGACGCGCGACGTGGCCTGGGGCGACACGGCGATCGAGCTGCCGGGCGCGCCGGGCCCGGGTGGCGAGTGGACCGACGTGATCACCGGCGCGCGCGTCCCGGGTGGGCGCACGCCCGTGGCGCTACTGTGGCGTGG
>JAIOII010000499.1 GCA_019912685.1 Kofleriaceae bacterium | reverse complement strand
CTCACGAGGGCCGTCGTGCGGCCAGCGAGCAGGGCCGTCTTCGAAGGGGCGCTGGAGGAACTAGATCCTACCCTCCGAGACTTCGATCGTCGGCGCAACTTCTTCGCAGCCACGATCGGAGGGTGCACCAATGAGCGAGCGCCCGCGCCGGGCGTTCTCGGTCGCGGTCTACGCGCGGCGCGGCGGGCCGGGCGGCGAGGTGCTCGTCATCTTCCACCGCCGGCTGCAGACCTGGCTGCCGATCGGCGGCGAGCTCGAGGCGGGCGAGACGCCGCTCGAGGCGGCGGTGCGCGAGCTGCGCGAGGAGACCGGGCTCGTCGGGCGCTTCGGCCCGCTGGTCGGAGCGCTCGACGGCGTGCCGTGGGGCTACCTCGGCTTCGAGGAGCACCCGGCGGGCTCGAAGGGCCTGCACATGAACTTCGTGTTCGTCGCCGACGTACACGAGGCCGACGAGATCGTGCCCAACGACGAGCTGGTCGACTGGCGCTGGGTCGGCCGCGCCGGGCTCGAGGAGCTCGCGTCGCCGCTCAACGTGCGGCAGTTCGGGTTCCTCGCGCTCGACGCGCACGTGGCGCCCGTGGAGTAGCGCGTGCGGATCCGGCAGCACGTCAACCCGCTGCTCTCGTTCTACGAGGTCTTTCGCGGCGAGCGGCCCGCGCTGGCGCCGGGGCGCCCCGTCGAGGTCGAGATCGGGTGCGCCGACGCGCAGTTCCTGTTCGAGCGCGCGGCGCAGGATCCGACGCGCACGTACGTCGGCCTCGAGATCCGCGACGAGCTCGTCGACCTCGTGAACAAGCGCGCCCGGGAGTCGGGGGCGCCGGTGGTCGCCGTCTTCTGCCAGGCGCAGCGGCACCTCGCGGAGATCTTCCCGCCGGGCACGGTCGATCGCGTGTACATCAACTTCCCCGACCCGTGGTTCAAGCGCCGGCACGAGAAGCGGCGCATGGTCGACGACGCGCTCGTCGTCGGGATCGCTGAGATCGCGAAGGCGGGCGCGGAGGTGCTGGTGCAGTCCGACGTCTGGGACGTCGCGCTCGACGCGATGGAGGCGTTCGAGCGGCGCGACGAGCTGTTCGCCAACGTCGGCGGCGCGTGGAGCTTCTGGCGCGGCGGCAACCCGTACGGCGTGCGCTCGTGGCGCGAGCAGAACGCCGAGGAGACCGGGCTACCGATCTGGCGCATCCGCTACCGGCGGACGTGAGGCCGCGCTACTCCTTCGGCGCGCGGGTGAGCTTGAGCATCTTGGTCGTCGGCGCCTTCTCGGCGGCGTCCGGGGCGGTGTTCACACGCACCCACGCGGCGAGCTCCTGCTTGAGCGCCGCGTTGAACCCCGTGATCTCGTAGCCGGTGCCTTCGGCGCCGCAGTAGACGGTCTTGGCGGGGAGCTCGAACGGCACGGCGGCGGGCCCAACGAGCAGGAGCGACACCGGCGCCTGGGCGCGCCCGCCGGGCGGGCCGTAGGCGCCGCCGTGAGACAGGTGCTGCGTCCACTGCGCCTCGACCTCCTCGGCGGTGGCCATCTCGATGACCGCGAGGCGGCGGATGCGGCTCGTGCGTGGCTTGCGGGAGCGGCCGGCCATCGGATCAGCGTAGCTCAGCCTAGCTCGGCTTCGAGGACCACGGCCTGGGTGATGCGCTCGAGCCGGAACTGCCGGTCCTCGCCGCTGTCGAGGTCGACGCAGTTGAGGAGCGTGACCGCACGGTCGAAGACCAGGTTGCGGATGCGCACGGTGCGGCGCTGCGGCGGGTCGTAGGCCACCTTGCGGTAGTGGATCGTGAGCGCGCGATCCTCGAACCACGCGGTCTCGACCGCGGCGCGCACCGCGGCGGGGACGGGCAGGGCGGGCACGCCGACGATCTGGAGCTGATCGACGAGGCGAAGCAGCTCGCGCTGCGCCGACGTCGTGAGGGCGCCGCGGACCTTGTCGAGCGCGGCCTCGAGTGACGCCGAGAACGGAAGGAGCCGCTGATCGAGCGCCATCCTGCCCAGCGCGACCAGCAGCGCGCCCTCGCGGGCCGTCAGGTTGATCGGCGGCAGCTGGTACGCCTTGTCGAGCGCGTAGCCGCCGCCGCGGCCGCGGTCGGCGCGCAGCGGAAGGCCGGCGTCCTGGAGCGCGTCGAGGTCGCGATAGATCGTGCGGATCGTGACGCCGAAGCGGTCGGCGAGCTCCTGCGCCGTCACGCCGGTGCGGCGGCCGCGCAGCGCCTCGGCCAGGGCGAAGAGGCGTGACTTCTTGCGCATGAAACCTGACAGAAGGCTGTCGAAAGCCGGTGGCAGGGTCAAGCGCGTAGTTCCAACAACCCCAACGAGTCTGGAGAATCCCCGTGAAGAACAGCATCAACTGGTTCGAGATCCCCACCCGCGACATGGACAAGGCCGTGACCTTCTACGAGAAGACCCTCGGCGTGACGCTGCAGCGCGAGGTGTTCGGCGGCGAGCCGCACGCCATGTTCCCCGTCGAGAAGGACCCCACCTCCGTCACCGGCTCGCTCGTCACGGCCAAGCGCCTGACCCCGGGCGCGACCGGCGTCCTCATCTACCTGAACGCCCCCGACGGCGTGAACGCGTGCCTCGCGCGCGCCAGGGCTGCCGGCGCCAAGGAGCTCGCGCCCCAGACGCCCATCGGCGAGCACGGCTTCATCGCGGTCATCGCCGACCTGGACGGCAACCAGGTCGGGCTGCATTCCATGAAAGAGTGAGAGGGCCTGATGCCTTGGTGAGCCGAAGTGCCCGTTACGCAAGGAAGGCCTCAGGCGTCAGGCTTCAGGAAGAATGAAGAAGGCCTCAGGTGGGAAGCCCGAGGCCTTCTTTTGTCTGGGACCTGAGGCCTGATGCCTGAGGCCTTCCTTGCGTAATGGGCCCCGCTCCCATACATGTCATCTCATCTGCAGCTCCATCATCTCGAGCTCGCGCGCGCGGTCGCGCAGCTGCGCGGCGAGCTCGAAGTCGAGGTCCTCGGCGGCGGCGCGCATCGCGATGCGGAGCTTGTCGATCGCCTGGCGCAGGGAGTCGAGGTCGTCGATGGCGGTGCCGGAGAGCGCGGCGAGGGTCGGCGCCTGCTTGCCGCCCTTGCCCTTCTTCGGGAGCGGCTCGGCGGGCTGGACGTCGAGGATCGTGCGCGTGGTCGTGCGCGGCTCGATGCCGTGCTCCTGGTTGAACGCGTGCTGCACGGTGCGGCGCCGCCGGGTCTCGGAGACCGCCTGCTTGATGGAGTCGGTCTCCTTGTCGGCGTACAGGATCACCTTGCCAGCGACGTTGCGCGCCGCGCGGCCGATCGTCTGGATCAGCGAGCGCGTCGAGCGCAGGAAGCCTTCCTTGTCGGCGTCGAGGATCGCGACGAGGGAGACCTCGGGGATGTCGAGGCCCTCGCGCAGGAGGTTGATGCCGACGAGCACGTCGAACTCGCCGCGCCGCAGGTCGCGCACGATCTGGATGCGCTCGAGGGTGTCGACGTCGGAGTGGAGGTAGCGGACCTTCACGCCGACCTCGGCGTAGTACTCGGTCAGATCCTCGGCCATGCGCTTGGTGAGCGTCGTGACCAGGACGCGCTCGCGCTTCGCGACGCGCGCGCGGATCTCGCCGAGGAGGTGGTCGACCTGGTGCCCGACCGGCTTCAGCTCGACCTCGGGATCGAGGAGCCCGGTCGGGCGGATGATCTGCTCGGCGACGACGCCCTGCGCCTCGGCCAGCTCCCAGTCGGCCGGCGTCGCCGAGACGTAGACGACCTGCTTCACGCGCTCCTTCCACTCGTCGAAGCGCAGCGGCCGGTTGTCGAGCGCGCTCGGCAGGCGGAAGCCGTACTCGACGAGCACCTCCTTGCGGGCGCGGTCGCCGTTGAACATGCCGCCGATCTGCGGGACGGTCTGGTGCGACTCGTCGACGAAGAGCAGGAAGTCCTGGGGGAAGTAGTCGATGAGCGTCGGCGGCGGCTCGCCCGGCGCGCGCCCCGACAGGTGGCGCGAGTAGTTCTCGATGCCGGGGCAGTGGCCCATCTGCTCCATCGACTCGAGGTCGTGCATCGTGCGCTGCTCGAGGCGCTGGCGCTCGAGCAGCTTGCCTTCCTGCGTCAGCGCCTCGAGCCGGTCCTTCAGCTCGACGCGGATCGACGCGATCGCGCGGCGCAGGTGGTCCTTCGACGTCGCGTAGTGCGAGGCCGGGAAGATCACCGTGCGCTCGATCGGCCGCTTCACCTTGCCGCGCAGCGGATCGATCTCGTACATCGCCTCGATCGTGTCGCCGAACAGCTCGAGGCGGATCGCCGTGTCCGCCTCGTACGCCGGGAAGACCTCCACGCAGTCGCCGCGCACGCGGAACGTGCCGCGGTGGAAGTCGAGGTCGTTGCGATCGTAGTGGAGCTCGACGAGCCGGCGCAGGATGTCGTCGCGCGGCTGGTCCTGCCCGACGTTCAGCGCGCACGTCATCTCCTCGTAGACCTCGCGCGCCCCGATGCCGTAGATGCACGAGACCGACGCCACGATGATGACGTCGCGCCGCGAGAGCAGCGCGAACGTCGCCGCGTGGCGCATCCGGTCGATCTCCTCGTTGATGATCGAGTCCTTCTCGATGTACGTGTCCGATGTCGGGACGTACGCCTCCGGCTGGTAGTAGTCGTAGTAGCTGACGAAGTAGTGGACGGCGTTGTCGGGGAAGAGCTCCTTCAGCTCGCCGTACAGCTGCGCCGCCAGGATCTTGTTGTGGACCATGATCAGCGTCGGCCGGTCCGCCGCCGCGATCACGTTCGCCATCGTGAAGGTCTTGCCCGAGCCCGTGATGCCGAGGAGGACCTGGGAGCGGTCGCCGCGCGCGAGCCCCTCGGTCAGCTCGCGGATCGCCTTGGGCTGATCGCCGGCGGGCTGATAGGGTGCGCGCAGTTGGAACAGGCCGGCCGGCCGAGCCGGCGGCGCTGCCACGACCTTCTTCTTCGTCGAGGCCACGATGCGGCAGTCTACTGCACCCGGTGACACAAGCCTGTCAGCTAAGGCGAAGGCCGCGCGGATCCGCGGCTTCTACGCGATCCTCGACCGCGACGACGAGCAACTCGCGAAGCTCCTGGTGACCCCGGCCGCGGATGCCGGCGCGGGCGCGCGCGTGCTGCAGGTGCGGCTCAAGCCGGCGAGCACGCGAGAGATCCTGGCGGCGGCGCGCATGGCGCGGCGGGTGACGCGCGAGGCGGGGGCGCTGCTCGTCGTGAACGACCGGCTCGACGTCGCGCTCGCCTGCGACGCCGACGGCGTGCACCTCGGCCAGGACGACCTGCCGCGCGCCGACTACCTCGGCTTCGGCCCCGTCTTCGCGACCTCGACCAAGGCCAACCCCGACCCCGTCGTCGGCCTCGCCGGCCTCTCCTCTGCCGTCCAGCTCGCCGCCCCCATCCCGGTGGTCGCCATCGGCGGCATCGCGCTCGAGCACGCCCCCTCGATCGCCGCCACCGGCGCGGCCGCCGCCTGCGCCATCTCCGCCATCAACAGCGCTCCGGACCCGGCCGCCGCCGCCCGCGCCCTGTCCCTTCCGTTCGCCTGACGCCCCTGGATCTCTCTGATTCCAGCTACATGGCCGTGGTAACTTCCCGGGCGTCACGCGTATGAATGGGGCGCGGGGTTGCCCCGTCCCACCCTTCAACGGTCTCGTCGTCGAGAGGATGTCCATGGCCAAGCTCGGGTTCGCTTCGATCGTCACTGCCTTCGTCGCCACGCTCGCCATCGTCGGATTCACCGCGGAGGACGCCTCGGCGGGCAAGCCGTGCGCGACCGCGAAGCCGGAGACCAAGTTCCTCGCCGACGCCTGCAAGAAGGGCGGCCAGGACGAGGCCAAGAAGGCGATGAAGGGCTTCCTCAAGGGCTACAAGAAGACGAACCCGACCGCGACGTGCAACAGCTGCCACACCAAGGTCGGTGGCGCGTACCCGCTCAAGCCCGACGCGCTCCAGAAGGCGAAGGACGCCGGGATGAAGTGAGCGGCGTGCCCGTGCGACACGCGCGGGCCAGCTGCCGCCACCGGGCGCGGTCCGGGTAGCGGCTGTTGTAGATCGAGAAGCGCTCGAGGCGCCGGCCGTGCACGCGCTCGCACCGCTCGAGCGCGGCGACCTTGCGGTACGAGCGCGGGTCGCGGTCGCGCTCGATGATGCGCGCGAGCGACTCGGGGCGCGACACGCGCTCGAGGTCGTGCTTCGCGATCGCCGCGAGGTCCTTCGGCAGGCCGCCGCGCCGGCGCAGGGCCTTCAGGTGCGCGCCGTGCAGCCGCGTGAGGATGATCTCGGGCCCCCACTGGTCGCCGCCGGCCTTCGCGGCGACGCGGTCGACCTGCGCGGGGTCGAGCCGCAGGAGCAGGCGCGGCTCGTCGGCCAGGTAATACGCCGCGTCGGCGCCCAGCGCCGCGTCGCTGCTCTCGATCGCCGTGACCAGGATCTCGACGCGGGCCGCGTCATCCGCCGCCTGGCTCCAGTCGCGCATCGCGGTCATGAGCTCCGGCGTCGGCTGCTCCTCCACGCCCGACCAGTAGCCGACCGCCTCGCCGTCCGCGCCGATGAAGACGAGCGCGGTCTTCGCGACCTTGCCGACGAGGACGTTGTAGAAGCCGGCCGTGCACGCGGCGTTCTCGCGCGCGCGGGCGGTCCTCGCCGGCGCCCCCTTCAGCCGCTCGTGGATGACGAGGTCGACGTCGCCGCCTCCGCTCATCGGCTTCGGCGCCCGCGTGACCGACACGACGGCGACGAGCGTGGCCGTGTCGTGGATCTCGAAGACGGTCAGGTGGCGCGTCGAGCACACCGCGCCGGCGTCGCGGTGGTGCGCTGCCAGGGCGACGGCCGCCAGGGCAAGGACGATCGAGGCACGCCTTACGACGTGCACTTCGACTTGTTCTTGGCCGCCGCCTTCAGGTCCTTGTCCATCGTCGCGGCCTTCTTGAGGAGCGTCGACTTCGGGAACTTCTGCTTGAGCGCGGTCAGGTAGGCGCGCGCCTCGGTGCAGTTCTTGAGCGACTTCGCGGCCTCGGCGGCGCGGAAGAGGGCGTCGTCGGCGAGCGCGCTGTCGGGGAACTTCTCCCACACCTTCTGGTACTCGCCGATCGCCGGGTCCCACGCCGACTCCTGGAAGTACGTCTCGCCGCGGAAGTACTGCGCGTCGTCGGCGCGGTCGTGCGTCGGGAAGCCGATCGACAGCTTCTTGAAGGCCTCGCGCGCGTCGTTCCAGCGCTTGGCGCCGAACGCCGCGGTCGCCTGCGTCCACAGCTCGTCGGGGTTGCCGGCCGGCGCGGTGGTCCCGCCGCCGAGGCCGAGGCGCCCGGCCTCGACCGCCGACAGGCGCGCCTCGAGCGCGGTCAGCCGCTCGTCGTTCTGCGCCTTGTACTTGTCGAGCTCGCCCTTCAGCTCGTCGAGCATGTTCTTGGCCGCCGACACGAGCCCGGCCGACACCTTGATGTCGTTGCGCAGGCCCTCGACGTCGGCGCCGATGTCGGCGCTGTTGCGCTTCAAGATCTTGGTCGCCTCGTCGAGCACGCGCTTGAGCTCGTCGACCTTGCCGGTGAGGTCGTCCTCCTTCGTGGCGACGCGTGCGTCGAGGGCCTGGACGTCCTTGCGCAGCGCCTTGCCCTCGCTCTTCGTGGTGAAGAACATGCAGCCGGGCAGGGCGGCAACGAACACGACAGCTACGAGCTTCTTCATGGCGCTCACTTCCACTGGAACTCGACGCGGCGGTCCTTGTCGTCCCCGTTGCCGGTGAGCTCGCTCTCACCCTTGGGCACGACGTGGAGCCGCGCCGGATCGGTGCCGAGGCGCGCGAGGTAGTCGGCGACGGTCTGGGCGCGCCGCTCGGACAGGGCGATGTTGTACTCGTCGGTGCCGGTCTGGTCGGTGTGGCCGATCAGCATGACGGTCTTGGCGGCGGTCTTCTCGATGCACTGCTGGTTCGCGTCGAGGCGGTCGCGCTCGCTCTGCGCGATGCTCGCGTCGTCGAGGGCGAAGAAGACGGTCGCCAGGGGGCAGGTCGCGTCGCCGCCGCCGCCGGCCCACGGCCGCTGGCAGAAGCCGTCGATGCAGTCCTCGTCGTCGGCGCAGTCCTCGTCGGCCTTGCACGCCGTCGCGCGCTTGCACTTGCCGACCAGGCACTGGCCGCCGGGGCCGCACTCGCCGTCGTTCGAGCAGGGGCGGCACGCGCCCGCCTGGCAGACCTGGCCGTCGGGGCAGTCGAGGTCCTTCGTGCACTCGGCCTTCGCCACGCAGGCGCCGTCCTTGCACTCCTTGCCCTCGCCGCACTCGGCGCTGGTCGAGCACTGGACGCACTGCTTGTTGACGCACACGAGGCCGTCCTTGCAGTCGTCGTTGCCGTCGCAGGCGGGCGTCTTCGGCTTCTTCTTGCAGCTCGCGACCGCAGCGACCACCACGACGCAGACCGCGAGGACCGCCAAGTAGAACCTGAACCCCGGCTGGACGCGCATGGCTTGGAAGCTACGAGCCCCGGCGCGCCGAGTCAAATCTGATACCTTCGTCCGTGGATGCCTCGCTCGACCATCCTCGTCATCGACGACGAGCCCAACATCCTCTCGACCGTGAAGCGCGCGCTCGAGGTGGAGGGCTATTCAGTCGAGACCGCGGGCAACGGCGCGACCGGTCTGGCCAAGCTCGCCGAGCACGACATCGACCTCGTCCTCCTCGACGTGATGATGCCGGGGGAAGGCGGCCTCGACGTCCTCCCCAAGATCCGTGCCGCCCACGCCGATGTGATGGTCGTCATGATGTCGGGGAACGCCACCGTCGAGACGGCGGTGCAGGCGACCAAGCTCGGGGCCCACGACTTCATCGAGAAGCCGGTGACCGGCGAGAAGCTCGAGCTCACGGTCAAGAACGCGCTCGAGTTCGGGCGGCTATCGCGCGAGAACGCACGCCTGCGCGCACGCGCACAGGCCGAGCACTCGATCGTCGGCCGGAGCCCGATCATGAAGGCGATCTACGACAAGATCGCCAAGACCGCGCCCACCTCGGGCCGCGTGCTCGTCACCGGCGAGAACGGCACCGGCAAGGAGCTCGTCGCCCGCGCGCTGCACGATCAGTCGAAACGAGCGAAGGGACCTTTCGTCAAGGTCAACTGCGCCGCGATCCCGTCGGAGCTCATCGAGAGCGAGCTCTTCGGCCACGAGAAGGGCTCGTTCACCGGCGCCACCAAGGACCGGCGCGGCAAGTTCGAGCAGGCCGACGGCGGCACGCTCTTCCTCGACGAGATCGGCGACATGAACCCGAGCGCGCAGGCCAAGGTGCTGCGCGCGCTGCAGGAGGGCGAGCTCGAGCGCGTGGGCTCGACCGAGACCATCAAGGTCGACGTGCGCGTCATCGCCGCGACCAACAAGGATCTCGCCGCCGAGATCGCCGCCGGCCGCTTCCGCGAGGACCTCTTCTACCGCCTCAACGTCGTGCCGATCGAGATGCCGCCTCTGCGCGCGCGCAAGGACGACATCCCGGCGCTCATCGAGCACTTCCTCGCCATCGCGTGCGCGCGCGACGACCGCCGCGTGAAGCGCATGACGCCCGGCGCGGTGACGCTCATGATGCAGCACGACTGGCCGGGCAACGTGCGCGAGCTGAAGAACGTCGTCGAGCGCATGGTGATCCTCACCGGCGACAACGACCAGCTCGGCGAGGCCGACGTGCGCGACGCCCTGCCGCGGGTGCAGCCGGTGAAGGGGAGCTACGAGGCCGGCACGCCGTTCAAGGATCTGGTCGCCGCCGCGGAGCGCGACATCATCCTCGCCGCGCTCGACGCCCACGATCATCACGTATCGAACACCGCCAAGGATCTCCAGCTCGAGCGCTCGCACCTCTACAAGAAGATGCGGGCGCTCGGCATCGATCATCGCGCGGGCACCGAAGAGCCCGAGTAGCGCGTGTCGTTCTTCCTCGAGCTGCTCGGCTTCGCGGTGGCGCTGTGCGGCCTGCACGCGCTGTCGCCCCGCTTCGGCCTGGCGCCGCTCTACCTCGGCATCGGCTTCTTCGTGACCATGCTCTTCGTCGCCGACAAGGGCGCGACGCCGATCTCGGTCGAGCTCGTCGGCGGCCACGGCTTCATCGGCTACTCGACGTTCCTGCCGCTCCTCCTGTGCGCGACGGTGCTGGTCTACACCCTCGAGGGCTCGCGCGCGGCGCGCCACCTGCTCCTCGCGATCCTCTGCATCCACGTCCTCCACGGCGCGTTCGAGGAGATCCTCGCCTACCACGCGAGCCACCCGCCCGCGGGCTGGCCGTGGCTGGGCGACAGCGTGCTCGTCGAGCACTCGCTGTTCGTGCGCTTCTGCTCGGTCGCCGCGTTCCTCGTCGACTTCGTCGTGATCCTCGTCGTCTACCAGATGCTCGTGAACAGGCTGGCGGGCGTGCCGCTCATCGTCCCGATCTACCTGGCGATGATGGCGGCGATGGTCGCCGACGCGATCGTGTTCTCGACGCTCTACGGCCTGCGCATGCCGCTCGACGGGACGCAGCTGTCACAGAAGGTCGAGGTCGTCGCGATCTCCGGGCTGCCGGTCGCGATCTACATGCACCTCGTCTTGCGCCGCTACCGCGAGGAGGTCCGCCGCGGCATCCGCGAGCGCGGCATGTTCGACGTGCTCGAGCTCTTCCAGCGCGTGCGCGAGGTCGAGGCCAAGCTGGCGCAGACCGAGAAGAGCTACGAGCAGGTGAAGAACATGTTCGGCCGCTACGTGTCGCGCGACGTCGTCGAGCGCGTCCTCGCCGACCCGTCGCGCAGCGCGCTCGGCGGCGAGCTGCGCGACGTGACCGTCATGCACGCCGACATCGCCGGCTACACGACGCTCGCCGAGAAGATCCCGCCGAGCGAGGTGATCGAGGTGCTCAACCGCTACTACGACGCGGTCGGCAAGGCGATCGTCGAGCACGGCGGCATGATCGTCGGCATCCAGGGCGACGCGCTGCTCGCCGCGTTCGGCGCGACGCTCGCCCGCGACGTGAAGGTCGAGCACCTCGATCACGCCGACGACGCCGTGTGGGCGGCGCACGACATGCTCGAGGCGGTCGCGGCGCTCAACGCGCGCTGGCACGAGGACGGTTTCGGCGAGCTGGCGGCGGCCGGCCTGCAGATCCGCATCGGCGTGCACTCCGGGCCGGTCGTGCTCGGCAACGTCGGCTCCGAGGAGCGCATCGAGTTCACGCTGATCGGCGACACGGTCAACATCGCGGCGCGGGTCGAGGAGCTCAACAAGCGCTTCAAGACGTCGCTGCTGGTCACCGCCGAGACCCGCGAGCGGCTCGCCGACAAGCGCCTCTACGACGGGCTGGTCGATCTCGGCCAGCACAACGTGCGCGGCCGCACCGACGCGGTCCACGTGTTCACGCGCCCCGGGCATTCGCGCCCGGCGACGGAGTCGTGAGTCAGAACAGGCAGGCCGACTCGTCGCCCATCGTCGTGCAGCTGCCGCCGAGCTCGCAGGTCAGGCCGTCGCCGCAGGCGCGATAGCAGCGCGGCATGCCGTCGCTGCCCGCCATGCAGATGTTGCCCTCGCCGCAGGCGGCGGTGCTCGTGCACCGGCCGCCGAGCCCGGTGGCGTCGTCGTAGGCGGGATAGAGCACGCGCGCGCGGATGCCGAAGCCGTCGGTGTCGGGGGCGGCCTGGCTGCCGTCGCTCCACGCGGCGACGAACGCGCCGCCGGGCAGCGCCGCGACCGACGGCACGATCTGCGTGTTCTCGGTCGTCGTGTTGGCGAAGATCGGCTCGCCGACGGCGGCGAGGGTCGGGCGGAAGACCTGGAAGCGGATGCCGCAGGCCGAGCCGTCGCTCTCGGCGAGACACGCGTCCCACGCGACCGCGATCGCGCCGTCGGCGCGGGTCGCCAGCGCCATCGGCCGCGGCTCGATCTGGCGGGTCAGGATCGCGTCGACGCCGGTGCGCGAGCCGGTGTTGGTCACGCGCCGGAGGACGAGCTGGCCCTCGTCGGCGTCGCCGCCGATCGTGCGGCGCACGAAGAGCACGGCGAGGTCGGGCGCGAGCGACGCGATCTGCGGCTCGCCGAGCTCGTCGACGCCGAAGGTGCCGAGCGAGACGTCGTTGAGGCTCGGCGCGATGCCGGTGGCGTTGTAGAAGCGGCCGCGCAGGGTGCTGCCGTTCTTCCAGACGATCGCGTGCGCCGCCTGATCGTCCAGCGCCACCAGCGCGGGCGGCGACTTCTGCGTGATGATCGTCGTCGACGCGGTGTAGGGCGACGGGTTGGTCGTGACCGGGTTGGCGACCGGCTGGCCCGTCTCGTCGAGCCACACGGCCTTCACGACGAACTGGCCCGCCATCATCCCGTTCTCGGTCCACGCGACGATGAAGCGGCCGTCGGGCAGGGCGGCGACCGCGGGCGTCGACGGCACGTTCGCGGACGTGATCGTCGTCTCGGTGAACGAGGTGGCCGCGCCGGCGGCGTCGATGACGACCGCGAGGAGCGAGCCGCCGTCGGACCACGCCGCGACCGTGGCGCCGTCGGCGTTGGTGGCGAGCGAGGGCTCGAAGCCGACGAGGCCATTGGTGCGGTTGAAGTTGAACTGCGCCGTGCTCGCGGCGAGCGTCGTCGTCACCGGCGAGGCGGTCTGGTCGAAGCGGCGGCCGAACACGTCGCAGCGCCCGACCACCTCGCACGAGTCCGACCAGCCGATCGTGAACACGCCGTCGGGGCCGACCGCGATCTGGCGGCCGCCGGCGTCGAGGCGGAACGCGAGCGCCTGGTCGCCGACGAACGCCGTGTTCACCGTGAAGTCGGTCGGCTCGATCATG
>JAIOII010000498.1 GCA_019912685.1 Kofleriaceae bacterium | reverse complement strand
CGATCGTCGCGGCCGCCGCGGTCGGTCGGCTCGTCGCCTCGCTCGAGCCGGCCTGGAGACTCGTGGCCGTAGCGCCAGCGCTCGCCGCGTGGGTCGCGGTGCGGCCGCCGGCGCCGACCGAGGGCATGGTGAAGACCGAGGTCCCGATGGTCGCGGCGACCGCCGCCATCGCGGGCGCGCTGCCCGCGGACGCCGTCATCATCTCCGCCGAGCGCCACCTCGGCTTCCAGGCCGTGTGGTTCGCTCGGGTTCCGCTCCGCCTGCGCCCCGAGCGCGTCCCGCGCGAGCGGCGCTGGCGCATGATCCCGCTCGGCATCATCGGCCACGACTCGCCCCTCGACCGCGCGCTCCGTGATGCTCGCGCACAGCGCGACCTCGTCCCGCCGATCGGGCTTCACCCGAACCATCCGAACGGGCTCGTGCTCGTTCCCGAGGCGACCTGGGAGTGGGTGCTCACCCGGCTGCCGCCACGCTCCCAGCAGTGGTGGCGGGAGTGGCACACACGCTAGACGTCTAATGTGGTGGCGCAGTGCGTCAAAGGGATCGGACGCGACGCGTTGCGACTTATATATGCGAGATCGCTTCGGAAAATAGCGATCAAAACGGCCATTTGAGGCCTGGCGTCCCCCCTTCGCTAGGATAGATTTCAGGGCGCCCATGGTCCGGCTGGTCACCCACGCATCGCACCGCCCCGGCTTCTACCCGCAGCCCAACGAGTGGACGTGCGGCCCGTTCGCGTTGAAGCACGCGATGGTGACGCTCGGGCGCGCGGCCGATGCGGGCGCGATCGCACAGACGGCCCGCACGCACTGGTGGGGCGGCACCAACGAGATCCGCCTCGCCCGCGCGGCGCGCAGCATGGACTGCGACCTGGTGCTCGAGCGCTCGAGCGACGCCGAGGACGCGCGCAAGCGGCTCGTGAAGCACCTGCGCGACCAGGTGCCCGTGCTGCTGTGCGTCGATCAGTGGTCGCACTGGATCACGGTGGTCGGGGTGGAGGGCCGGCGCTTCCTGGTCATCGACTCGGAGAAGGATCCCGTCCTCACCATCCACACGTGGCCGCAGCTGCGCGCGCGCTGGTGCTACCACGACACCGACTACGACACGGACGAGCCGCCGGTCCTCTACGACCTGCACGCGATCGTCCCCCGCTACAAGAACACGGTGAAGGCCGACTTCTCGCTCGAGCGCATCAAGTTCCTGCGCCGCCCCGAGAACAAGAGCCTCGCCCTGTTCTGGAACGAGTACCTCGAGGACCTGCTCGAGATCTGCCGGCCGCCCTCGGGCCGCATGGCCTCGCCGCTCTCGATGGGCGAGTTCCTGCGCCGTCACCAGGACATGATCGTGTCGCGCGTCGCCTTCTGGCACGGCGACATCGATCGCGATGCGATCGTGAAGTTGCTGCGCAACTTCCGCTTCGTCTCGGACACGTACGGCCTCGTCATCCCGGCGGCGTCGACGCGGCGCGCGGCGGCGGACATGGCGATCCTCGTCACCATGTGGGTCGTCGCGGTGCGCGGCATCGACGCCATGTACGGCATGAGCCTCGGCGCGGTCGGCGGGCGCAAGGGCCTGCGTCGCGCGCTGCGGCTGCAGGCCGAGCGGCTGAACAAGGTCGTTCGTCGGGCCTGAGCCCGACGCGCGCCGGCGAGCCGGTCAGAAGCCGAGATCGATGTCGGCCTGACCGTCGCAGTTGAGGTCGATGCCGTCGGGCAGCCCGTCGCCGTCGCCGTCGACCGGCGCCGGCACGCACGGCGGCGTCCCCGGCGGCGGGATCGGCGGCAGCGGCGGGTTCGACAGGTCGACGTCGGCCTGACCGTCGCAGTCGGTGTCGATGCCGTCGGGCACGCCGTCGCCGTCGCCGTCGAGGAGCTCGGGCGTGCACGGCGGGCTGGGCAGCTGCGTGTCGGGCACGCCGTCGCAGTCGAGGTCGAGGCCGTCGGGGACGCCGTCCCCGTCGGTGTCGAGCACCGGATCCGCGCACCACGCGATGTCGGCGGTGCCGTCGCAGTCGAAGTCGATGCCGTCGGGGACGCCGTCGCCGTCGGCGTCGAGCACCGGCGTGGTGCACGGCGCGCCGAGGTCGATGTCGGGGACGCCGTCGCCGTCGACGTCGATCGCGTCGGGGACGCCGTCGCCGTCGGTGTCGAGGAGCGTCAGCGCCTGGGCGCTGGACTGGACCGTGGTGTCGCCACTGCATCCGAAGACGAACGCGGCGAGGATGCCGGCGAGGAACGCGTTACGCATGGTGGGCCTCCGAGGTGGGAGAAGCGGCGGTCCTTTCACTCTGCACGCGCGCACGCGCCCGGCCGACAACGCGGCGATATCAAGCTTCGACGCGCCACGGCAACGCTACGGCAACGCGCCGACCACGGCGAAGCCTGCGCCCTCGCCAACCCACGGCACGATCGCGGCTTTCGGCCGGCCGTCGCGATCGCGCGTGAGGAGGGCGACGGTCACCGCGCCCACGGCCAGCACACCGGTCGTCACGAACGCGATGTTGGCGATCGTGGTGTCGCGCTTCCAGCGCGTGCGCTCGGCCTCGGCCTCGCCGAAGAAGTGGTCCTCCGGGCTGGCCAGGATCTCGTCGAGGCGATCGCGCGCGAGCTTGCCGTCGAGGGCGAAGCCGAGCCCGACGGCGCCGGCGACGCCCGCGCCGATCGCCCACGTCGGCCAGCGCAGCAGCACGTGCGGCTCCGAAGCGCCGGGCGCGGGCGGTTCGCCGCGGCGCTCGT
>JAIOII010000497.1 GCA_019912685.1 Kofleriaceae bacterium | reverse complement strand
GATCGCCGGCGCGCTGGCGGCGCAGGCCGACGCGGCCGCGCAGCAGGCGGCGCAAGGGCAGGGGCAGGCGGCGCCGGGTGGTCCGCCCCCGCAGGCGTTCAAGGAAGCCGCCGGCGAGGTGCGCAACGCCCTCACCTCGATGCAAACTGCGCTGGAGACGCTGGTGAAGGCCGGCGACCCGAACGCGAACATGAGCTTCGACCTCACGCCGGTGACCGAGTCGCAGAAGCAGGCCATCGAGCACCTGGAGAACGCGCTGCGCCTGCTCCAGCCGCCGAAGCAGCAAGAGGACGATCAGCAGCAGCAACAGCAGCAACAGCAGCAGGACGACCAGCAGCAGCAGCAACAGCAGCAGCAACAGCAACAGCAGCAGCAGGACCAGAGCAAGGACGAGGCCGAGCAGCGCCTGCGCCAGGTGCGCGAGCGAGAGGCCCAGCGCCAGCGCGAGCGCCGCGAGCAACAGCGCGTCGCGCCCGACCCGGTGGACAAGGACTGGTGACGGTGCGCTCGTTCGCTCGCCGCAGCGCGCTCCTCGTCGCCATCGCGGGGCTCTCGCTGGTGCTCGCGCCGTCGACGGTCGCCGCCCAGTCGGGGCCGCGCGCGCAGTATCAGGTCGGCGGCGAGGCCTATGCCGGCCAGCCGTTCCTCCTCGCGATCGTCGTCGAGGGGCTGGCCGAGCAGCCACAGCCGACCGCCCCCGCGATCACGGTGCCGGGCGCGGCGGTGACGCCGATGGGCGTCGAGCTCCGCGCGCCCGCGACCGTCATCGTCAACGGCCGGCGCGTCGATCAGGGCAGCGGTACGTGGATCCTCCGCTACCGCATGGAGGTGCCGAAGGGCGGAACCTACGCCTTGCCCGACGTGAAGGTGGCGCAGGCCGGCACGCAGGTCGCGGTGAAGGGCGCGCGTCTCCAGGTCCGCGAGCTGCCGCGCACCCGCGACATGGCGATCGAGGTGCTCCTGCCGCAGCGCCCGGTCTACGTCGGCGAGACGATCCCCGTCGACATCGCGTGGCTCCTGCGCAAGGACCCGCGCAACCAGGAGCTGTCGGTGCCGCTGCTCGCGCTCGCCGACAGCCTCACGGTCACCGTTCCGCCGCCCGCCAACCCGCGGCAGGTCGTGTCGTTGCCGGCCGGCGGCCGCGACCTCGACCTCGGGTACACGCAGGACACGATCGAGCGCGGCGGCGTCGAGTACACGCGGCTCCTCTTCCGCGTGCTCGTCACGCCGCTCCGTGCCGGCCCGATCGCGATCCCGCCGGCGCAGGTCGTCGCCGAGCTCGAGGTCGGCATGGGCCGCGACGCGTTCGGCTTCCCGGCGCCGCGGACCGAACGCTTCCGCGCCACCGACGAGGCGCGCACGCTCGACGTCCGCCCGCTGCCCGAGACCGGCAAGCCGGCGAGCTTCGGCGGCGCCGTCGGCTCGTCGTTCTCGATGGCGGTGCGCGCGAGCCGCTCGGTCGTGCAGCTCGGCGAGCCGGTCGAGCTCGAGATCACGGTGAAGAGCGACCAGCGCCTCGACACGGTCGGCCTCCCGCCGCTCGACGGGCCCGGCATGTTGCCGCGCGACAAGTTCGTCGTGCCCGCGGATCCGCCGGTCGGCGAGCTCTCGTCCGACGGCCTCGCGAAGACGTTCAGGGTGCCGGTGCAGGTGGTCGGCGCCGACGCGACCGCGATCCCGGCGCTCGCGTTCTCGTACTTCGATCCGGTGCGCGCCGCGTACCAGACGATCCACAGCGAGCCGATCGCGCTGTCCGTGAAGGGCGGCTCCGTCGTCGGCGCGGCCGGCTTCGCGGCGATGGTGCTCCTGCTCGTGCCGTGGGGCGGCAGGCGCCGTCCCTGGATGGTCGCGGTCGCGCTCGCCCCGGCGATCACGTGGGTGGCGATGACCGTGTCGCTCGTGGTCGAGGACCATCACACCTCCGACGCGGTCGTGATGCAGGCGAGCATCCTGCGCACCGCCGACAGCGCCGGCGCGCCGCCGCGACTCGCGTCACAGCTCCCGGCAGGGGTCGAGGTCGTCATCGTCGAGCGCCGCGACGCGTGGACGCAGATCCGCCTCCCCTCGGGGACCACCGGTTGGCTGCCCGCGGCGGCCGTCGAGCGCGTCCACCTCTGATACACACGTGGTGCGTGTGGCTACGGCGTGCGTTCCTCGGGCTCGGTGAAGCTGCGCTCGACGCGGCGATCGCGGGGCTCGTGCTCGGCGCGGTGGAGACGACTGTCGTCGCGACGCGGGCGGCGCCCCGCGCCGTCGACCTGCCGGGCATCCTCGGCGCCACCACCGGGTTCGCCCTCCTGGCGGTGCTGCTCGCCGGCACCCCGCTCGTGGTCGCGATCCGGTGGCTCTTCCGGCATCCCGCGCTGGCGGCGCTCGCGGACGCGCTGCGCTCGCCCGGCGCCCGGCGCGTCGAGGTGCTCGCCACGATCGCCGCCGTGCTCGCGGCGCTCACCGTCGCCTGGTG
>JAIOII010000496.1 GCA_019912685.1 Kofleriaceae bacterium | reverse complement strand
AGCGCGACGGCGTGGGTGCGCGACCGCATGGCGAGGGAGACGATAGCAAGCCGAGGGGGCGTGGTAGCGTCCGCCGCATGAAGACGGGCGGATGTCTGTGCGGCGCCGTGCGCTACGAGGTGAGCCTCGAGCTCACGCCGGTCACGTTCTGTCACTGCTCGATGTGCCGTCGGTGGCACGGACACGTCGGCGCGTGGGCGGCGGTCGACCGCCCCGGGATCGCGCTCACCGAGCAGCGCGGCCTCCGCTGGTACGCGTCGTCGTCGACGGTCAAGCGCGGCTTCTGCGGCGAGTGCGGGTCGAGCCTTCTCTGGGACGAGGACGGCGAGGCGAAGATGGGGATCTGCGTCGGCACGCTGGACGAGCCGACCGGGCTCCGGCCGAAGGCGCACATCTACCTGGCCAGCAAGGGCGACTACTACGACGTGCCCGACGACGGGCTCATCCGCCGCGAAGAATTCCGGCAGTGAACGCAGCTTCCGCGTCGCGGGTCACGGCTCGCGCGGAATGTCGACGGTGTCGAACGCGACGCCGGCCGGGTCGATCGCGCGAAGCGTGAGCTGATCGCGGCTGACCTCGACCTGGACGAAGTGGAGCCGCGAGACGGCGACCGCGGTGAAGGCCGACGAGCCGACCGGGCGCAGATTGCCGCCGGCGCCACCGGTCACGACGTACGTGACGCCGTTCTGCGGCGTCGTGCGCTCGTAGTGGTGATCGTGCCCGGTGAGCACGAGCTGGACGCCGTGCCGTTCCAGCACCGGCGCCAGCCGGGTCCGCACGTCGGTCGCGGAGCCGTGATCGCCCGACGAGTACGGTGGCCGGTGGAAGAACACGATCTTCCACGGCCGGTCGGTGGCGGCGAGATCAGCGTCGAGCCACGCCGCCTGGGTGCTGAGGCTCTGCTCGGTGTCGAGCGCCGCGAAGTGCACGCTGCCCCAGTCGAACGAGTACCAGCGCTCGTTGCCGGGCAGGGCGAACGCGTCACGGAACGGCGCGGCGTCGGCGGTCACGTACTCGTGGTTGCCCGCGACGGCGAACATGGGAACGAACCGCAAGAGCGGAGCGTAGACGGCGAACACGCGGCGCTGGAACTGGTCGGGGGTCCCGGAGGAATACGCGACGTCTCCGACGTGGATGATCAGCTCCTGGGGTTGCGTGCGCATCTGCTCGAAGACGGCGCGCTGCTCGGAGTTGCCCGTGCCCGAATCGCCGAGCGCGACGAAGCGGAGCGTCCGATCGCGATCGCGCGCCGGCGCCGTCCTGAAGCCGGCGCGGACGGTGAACGCGTCGGGGCCCGACGCCAGCGCGTAGCAGTAGACGGTATCGGGCGAGAGGCCTTCGAGCGTGGCCCAGCGCAGCTGCATGCCGGACATCGGGACCGCGGCGACCTCGACGACCGAGGCGACCGTCATCACCGGCTGACCCGCGGGCCTCGTGAGCTCGACGCGCTGTTCACCGCCGGCGGTCGTGCCCCAGCCGACGATGGCCGAGGTCGCGGTGACCTGCTGGACAAACGGTGCGCGCGCGAGCGGCGCGTCGACGCGGAGCGCGCCGTCACCGCAGCTGGCGATCAGCGCCTCGACGGTCACGTCGGGATCGGGGAGCGCGTCGTCGGCTGGCGCCGCGTCTGCGTCATCGGGTCGGGGACCGACGACGTCGCCGCCGTCGAGGTCGTCCGCCGAGGTGTGGTCGTCGCTGATCGCGTGATCGGGGAGCGCGTTGTCCCCACACGCAGCAGCAACGGCCGCCACGAGCAGGAACGCCGCGATCCAGCCACGCCCGGGAGGGAGGAGTGGTTGCATCGGGCGCGAACACTACGACAGCGATCGCGCGACGACCGAGCGCCTTATCGTCGCAGTACACACCGCACTGACATCATCCCGGCGTGCTTACACGGCGATCGTCTGAGGAGGGTGGATCCGTCAGCGCAGGAAGTACGGTGTCGCGACCGCCGAGCGGCACTGCCAGTTGAAGCTGCGCAGCTGGCCGGCCTCGCCGAGCGTCCGGGTTCCGGACACCAGGGCGTCGGCGGCCGCGCGCAGCTGGGCGTCGGTCTTGCCCTGGTAGAACCAGGCCATCGCGACGACGTAGGCCGACTCGCCCCAGTGCTCGTCGTAGTCGTCGACCTCGCCGGCGTTCACGCCGGCGCCCATCCAGTAGTAGGGCTTGCCGGTGCTGTCGCGGCCATGGCGCGCGATCATGCGCCCGAGCTCGACGAGCGCGGTACGCGCGACGGTGCGGCGGGTGCCGGTGGTGCGACGGGCGTAGGCCTCGAGGCCGTCGGCGAGGATCGCGCTCATCCACGGGCTGCAACCGACGTAGGCGTACGACTCGCCGTGCGCGGCGCCGGTGTGCGCGAAGCAGCGCGCGTCGGACTCCCACGCCGCGGCGGCGTTGTCCTGCATCGCGGCGTACGCGGTGACCGCGGTGTCCGACCAGCCGCGGAAGGTCGCCGCCCGGTCGTCGCTCACCGCCGACGCCCACTCGTACGCGAGCAGCGCGAAGCCGGCGTGGCGCTCGGTCCAGAAGTCCGCGCCGCCGGCGTAGCCCGGATCGGTCCACAGGTCGTGCGCGCGAACGGCGACGTTCTCCGCGGCCTCGCGGAAGCGCGTGTCGCCGGTCAGGAGGTAGTGGATCGCCATCCCCTGCGTGTAGTGGTACTTGAGGTCACTCGACGCGCCGGGAACGCCGATGCGCGTCGCGCTGTCGGTGCCGCTGATCCCCCCGCGGTAGAGCGCGGCCTCGCGATAGGCGTCGCGCAGGGCCGACGCCGCGCCGCTGTACGCGTAGCCCCGGAAGAGCGCGGTCGGGCGATCGAAGAGCCAGTAGCTCGCGGTGCCGCGGACGGGCAGGAAGGCGCTCGTACCGAACGCCGCGTAGTCGCAGATCGACTGCCACGCATCGAGCGCCGTGCCGGCGACGACGCTGCGCCGGATGATCGGGCCGGTGACCTTGCTGATCGCCATCCACCCGACCGGCAGGTAGGCCCAGACCCGCGGACCGCTGGTGCCGTCGGCGATCACGAGCGTCGTCGACACCTCGGCCAGCGCGAGCGGGGCGGCGGTCGCGGTCACGCCGAGGCGCACGTCGACCGCGGTGACGACCGCCGGATCGACGTCGACCTGGAGCTGGATCGAACGCAGCGATCCATCGGGAAAGGTCGCGAGCGCGCGGCGCGCCGCGCGCAACTCGACGCCCGCCGCGGTCTGCACCAGCGTGCGGTTCACGTCGGTGAGGGTCGCTGGCGGCAGCGGTACGGCGAAGTTGACCCGCTGGACGCCGGAGACGCCGCTCTGGGCGGCGAGCGTGACGCGAACCGTGTACGGCAGCGGCAGCACGGTGACGCTGTCCGCGGTCTCGGGTGCGTCGGGATCGAAGCCGCCACCGCCGCCCGCATCCGGCGCCGGCGCGGCGTCGGTCACCGGCGCGGCGTCGAGCGCCGGATG
>JAIOII010000495.1 GCA_019912685.1 Kofleriaceae bacterium | reverse complement strand
GCGCCTCGAAGGCGGCGACGAGGCTCACGGCGGTGTCGCCCGCGAAGCGCGGCGCGCGCTCGGGGACCTCGCGGAGGACGACCTCTCCGCCGTCCATCACGACCCGCCGCGCGACGAGGTCGTGATGACCGAAGAGCACGGCGTGCACGTCGAGCTCGGCGCGCACCGCCGGGGCCCGCAGGACGACGACGCCGTCCGCGTCCGTGACCTGCACATCTTGCAGGACGACGGGCACCCACCCGCCGCGCACCACGGCAGGGACGCTCGCGAGCGGCCAGTCGATCGATCCGATCGCGATCTTGCCGCGCATGTCGGCGTTCAGGCGCGCACACACACGCGACGCGAGCGCCGGGCCCACGAACGCGACGCGTAACGCGATCACGGCGGCGGTCGTCAGGACGAGCGCGACGACGAGCGTCGCGAGCGGAACGCGCCAGAGGTAGCGCCGTCGCGAGCGCGGCGAGGCGACCACGGGGTCCGACGCTAACACGTGTGTCCGGCGGCGACGTAAGCGAGGCTCGCACCCGTCCACGCCGCCGTCATCTTTCGCTTGCCGCCGCCGACGCGACCGCTCATAAAGGAACTACGGGCTCTCCAAGCGAGGTATTCATGCACGAGGGAGACAACGTTCCGGTTCTGCAGCGAGAAGCGCTGCGACCGACCTCGGACCGCGGGCGACTGGCCGCGCTGGCGACGATCTGCTCGCTGGCCGGCGTCGCGCTCGGGTTCGCGCTTGCGGGTACGATGTTCGCGTCCATTCCCATGTCCGCGCGGGTCCAGTATCCCGCGCACGTCCGCTGCGCCGCCGACACCCCCGCGTGGATCGGCGTGGGCATCCGCAGCGATGGTCCGACACCCGGCGCCTGGGTGCGCACGGTGAGGCCGGGCTCGCCCGCCGCCGCCAACAAGCTGGCGGTCAATGACGTGATCACCGCCGTCGACCGGCAGCCGATCCGCGACAACGACGGGCTCGTCCGCGCCGTCCGCTCGCGCCGGCCGGGCACCGAGGTGACGCTGACCGTCCAGCGCGGCGCGGCGAGCTTCGATCGCACGATCGTCCTGCACCCGATGCCGAACGCGGTCTGGCAGGCGGAGCTCGCCGCCGAGCGCCGCGCGCGTCGTCGCTGACCGTCAGTTACAGAAGCCGGCGCTGCCGTCGGTGTTGAGCTGCACGCAGGTGCCGGCGATCGAGTCCGCGGTCTCGAACGTGATCGCGACCTGGTCGCCGGCCGCCGCCGGGAACCGCTCGGTGGGCCCGACGCTGCCGTCGGGGCGCGCCGTCGTGATGATGCCCTCGCCGCGATCGCGGTTGAAGACGTAGACGACCGCGTCGGCGTAGTTGGGCTCGGGGCCGTACGAGAACTGCGCCTCGCCGGCCTGCACGTCGATGGTGAAGGTCATCCGCTCCGGCTCCGGGGGCGGGATCGGGATCGAGGGGGTGACGCAGCCGCCGACGAGACCGAGGGCGACGAGCGAGACCACCAGCGCGAGCGCGGACCGACGAAGCACGCCTGTATGGTACGCAAGATCCAGTCCGAAACCACCGATGGCCCAACCCCATGGAACGACTGGGGGAGGGCCATCAACGTGCTTGGCAGGCTGCCAACGTCGTTGGCGCCGGCGTGCACGAACCGTCAGCGGGTACGCTTCACCTTGAACGGCAGCATCACCGACACGCCGACGCCGGCGAACAGGTGGTGCAGGAAGCGGCTGTCGTCGTCCTGGACCGCGAGGTCGGCGTTGAAGTCCGCGCCCGACGGGTTGTCGGTGAACGCGTAGTCGCGGATCGCGAAGTCGAGGGCGATGAAGTCGTTCACGAAGACGTGGATGCCGCCGCCGAGGTAGAGGCCGGGACGGAACCCGCTGTTGAGCGGCGGGTCGTTGTTGGGGTTGTCGTCGGCGTTGACCATCGGATCCGCGGGATCCGGGTCGATGCCGGGCATCGGGTCGTTGCAGATGCCCGGATCGCAGTCCGACTTGAGGCTCGCGAACGAGACGCCGGCCTGGAAGTAGAAGTCGAAGTTGACGTACGCCTTGCCGAAGGCGGCCAGCTTGCCGTACCAGGGCGTGAGGCTCACGTACGCCGCGCCGTGCAGCGGGATCGTGTTGAGGCGCTGCGTGAACTCCTGGACGGACGGCTCGCGCGTCTGGTTGTCGACGTTGGGCTCGAGCGTCTCGGTGACGCGCTTGGTCAGCTTGGTGTCGAGCGCGGTCGATCCGACGAAGATGCCGCCGATCGAGAGCATGTCACCGAGGTGGTACTCGATCTTGAGGCCGCCGCCGATGAAGTGACGGAAGTCGGCGTTGATCGTCGACTCGAAGAGCGGCGTGAGCTCGAGGCGCTTGGCGACGAGGAGCAGGCGGTGGCGCACCGCCGGCTGCTCCTCGAGGTAGTTGCGCTTCTGGGACCCGATGGCCGGCGCGTCCTCGGCGAACGCCGAGGACGGCGAGGCGAGGGTCGGTGCGAGCAGGCCCACGGTCACGAGGCCGGCGAGCTTGAAGGTCGTGTTCTTCATGATCTCTCTCCGGGCCCGGGTCAGCGGAAGGTGGTGTACTCGAACGTCGGCGGGATCCAGAAGCTCACGCCGATCTGGAACATGACGTTGTTGATGAGCGTCGAGTCGGCGTTCGCCTTGGCCTGCTCCGGCGTCGTGAACATCGTCTCGCTGCGGCCGACCGGCTCGAACTTGTCGACGAAGATGTAGTCGCGGATGCCGACGTTGACGGTCAGCCACTGGAAGAGGAAGAAGCGCATCGACGCGCCGATGTTGGGCGTGATGAGCAGGTTGGTGAACGAGCCGAAGCGCGGGTCGCGCGGCACGACCTCGGACTGGGTCACGCCGACGCCGGCGGTGAAGTACGTCTCCCAGGCGACCAGCTTCTTGTCGAGGATCGCGAACTTTCCGTACACCGGGACGTAGTGGAAGTTCAGCGCCGCGGAGAAGTTGTACTTGTTGATCGTCGGCAGGCGGCGGGCCTGGCGACCGACGAGGTCGAACGGCTCGCGGAACTGCTTGGTGTAGTACTGGCCCTCGACGCCGACCGCGAGGACGTCGGTGAGGAAGTAGTTGAACTGACCGCCCGCCGAGTAGTGGCGGATCATGTTGTCGTTCATCGTCGTCGCGAGGAACGGCATGAGGTCGGTGCGCCGGATCTTGAGGAACGGCTTGCGCATCACGACGACGATGTCCTGCCACGACACCGGCTTGAGCTCGCGCGTCGTCGTGTCGATCTTCACCGTGTCGGTCTCGGCGCCGAGGTCGGCCTCGAGGCTCCGTTCTTCCTCGCCCTCCATCTCGATCTCGCCCTCGTCCACCGGCGGCGGCTGGTCTCCTCCCGGGGCGCCCTCGTCGCCCTCCATCTCGATCTCTTCATCGTCGGGCTGGGCCTGGGCGCTCCCCGGCTCGAGGGCAGCGAGGGACCAGAAAGCGATCGCGGCCAGGGTGGCAGCGACGGTGGATGACCTGAGGTTTGGTCGGCGCATGTCGTTCGCGTCTCCTCGCTCGGTTCCTCGGGAGTGACAGAATCCCCTGTGATTCCGGGAGTTTGCCCCTGTTCCGCGGAAGCTTGGCGCACTATATCACGCGCATTTTTCAGATCACAAGACGGATGCCGCGAATCCTTGTTGCATCTCGGGATGTTGCTGCTATCGGATTCGCGCAACAACGGGGCGCGACGCGTGTCAGGCGGCGCTGGCCTCGTCGGCGTCCTCGTAGAGGGCGTCGACGAAGGCGCGGGCATCGAAGGGCCGCAGGTCCTCGAGCTTCTCGCCGACCCCGATGTAGCGCACGGGCACCTTGAGCTCGTCGCAGATCCCCAGGATCACGCCCCCCTTGGCGGAGCCGTCGAGCTTGGTGATCACGATGCCGGTGATCTCCATGGCCTCCTTGAAGGTCTTGGCCTGGGTGATCGCGTTCTGGCCGGTGGTCGCGTCGAGCACCATCCACGTCTCGTGAGGCGAGCCGGGCATCGCCTTGTCCATCACGCGCCGCACCTTCTTGAGCTCGTCCATGAGATCGGTCTTGGTGTGGAGGCGACCGGCGGTGTCGCAGATGACGACGTCGGCGCCCTCGTCGACGCCGCGCTTCACCGCGTCGAAGATGACCGATGAGGGGTCACCGCCCGCCTTGCCCTTCACCACCGTCGCCTTCGCGCGGTCGCCCCAGACCTCGAGCTGCTCGGTCGCCGCGGCGCGGAACGTGTCGCCGGCGGCGAGCACGACCTGCTTGCCCTGCTTCGCCAGGTGGGCGGCGAGCTTGCCGATCGTCGTGGTCTTGCCGACGCCGTTCACGCCGAGGACGAGCAGGACGAACGGCTTCTTGTGCTCCCAGTCGACCGGCGGCGCGCCGACGTCGAGGATCTTGCCCGACGTCTCGCGGATCTTCGACCAGATCTTCTGCGCGTCGGTGAGCTCGTCCTTGGTGAGGCCCTTCTTCACCGAGTCGAAGATGCGGTCGGCGGCGCGCGGCCCGATGTCGGCGGTGAAGAGCACCTCCTCGAGCTGGGGCAGCACGTCCTCGTCGATCTTCTTCTTGCCGAAGATCTTGCCCAGCTTGGCCACGAAGCCGCCGCGGGTCTTCGTCAGCCCTTGACGGAACGCCGCCCTGGCCTCGAGGTCGCCTTCTCCCGCTGCCTCTGCCTCTGCCTTCTCCCGCTCGTCCTCGTCCTCCTCCTCCTCCTCCTCCTCCTCCTCCTCGTCCTCGGGCTCCTCCACCTTCGCGGGCTTCTTGCCGGGCTTCTTCACCGGCGGCCGCTTGCGCTCGCGCGCGGGCTTCGCCGCGGGCTCGGGCGCGCCGACCACGCGGTCGCGCATCGCCTTGGCGCTGCGCTCCTTGCTCCGGTCGCCGGCGCGGCGCAGGAGCGCGAGGCCGATGACCAGCACGGCCACGACCACCAGCAGCGTGATGATCTCTTGCGTCATGACGTTGGGGCTTTATAGCCCCGCGCCGGCCCGTTCGGCCAGCGCCGCCGCCACCTTGGCCTCCACCCCGGGCAAGAGACTCTCGTCGGGCGTCCGCGCCGAGAAGTAGGTCTCCTCGACGACCTCCGTCAGCTCGGTCATGCGCACGGCCACCGTCCTCGCGCGTACGTGGTCGACGATCTGGCGCGGCGACCAGATGCCCCAGAGATCGGGCGACGGCAGGATGGGCAGCGCCGCGCGCCGGTAGAGCGTGAAGATCTTCTCGCGCACGGGGACGAGATCGATCCGCGCGCCGCGCAGCTCGCCCCGGTGGGGCACCGTCAGCGGGAACTGCTCGCTCACGTGGCCGGGCGCCGCCACCCGCACGCTCCACTCGCCGGGCGCGAGCTCCTCGACGGCGAAGCGGCCGTCGTCGGCGGTCTCCGTGCGCCGCACCTCCGCGCCGAGCGTCAGGAGGAGCTCGGCGCCGGCGATCGGCCGGTTG
>JAIOII010000494.1 GCA_019912685.1 Kofleriaceae bacterium | reverse complement strand
TGCCGCCCCCGAGCTTGCCGGCGCCGCCGTGCTCGACGAGCTGGTGACGCGCGGTGGCGGCACCGGCGGCGTCATCGCGGTCACGCCGCGCGGCGACGTCCTCGCCGCCCACGCCTCCGAGACGATGTCCTATGCCGCCATCGTCGGCGAGGCCGACGACCGCCGCGAAGCCGCGGGCTCGTCGACGCGCCACGCCACCCTCCGCAGCACGATGGATTGCGCCGGGCGAGTGCCCGGCGTCTGACGCAGGTCGGATCCGGCGTTGCGCCGGAACCGACCGATCGATCCCTTCCTCTGAACCGCAGGGTTCAGAGGAAGAACGTGAAGCGCGCGCTCTCGTTCGCCTTGGGCGCGAGCTTGCGCTCGAGGTCGTTCGCTTCCTGGATCAGCTCGTCGACCTTCTCGATGATCGCGCCGACGCGCTTCTTGTACAGGGTCTCCGCGGCGCTGCCGCCGACGTACTTCTGGCAGCCCGCGCCGCCGCCGGCGCAGTCCTGCACCATGTTCAGGAACGTGTCGGTCGGCGACATGATCAGCACCTTCTTGTGCGGGGCCGGATCGCCGAGGTTGATGTTCTGGCCCGGGATCGCGAAGTCCGCGCGCTGCCACGGCTGGCCGGGGCCGGTGCGGAACGACAGCGTGTCGACGGGGTTCTGCTCCGAGCAGGCGCCGCTGTCGGCGCGCTTGCCGTCGGCGCAGTAGGGCGGGCCGAGCTCGACGAGGCGCGCGCCGAACGGCGCCGGCTCGGCGGTCTTCAACTCGTCCTCGCTCGGGTTCCACACGAGCACGCCGAAGCGGTATCGCACCGCCCGCTGGATCATCTCGTTCTGGGGCAGGAGGCCCTTCTCCGAGTTGGCCCGCGCGGCCGCGAGCGCGGCGTCGTCCGCCTTGGCGCCCTTCACGTGGTCCTTGACCATCGCCTGCAGCGACGCGACGCCGCCGTAGAAGTCCATCACCGACGTCGCGAGCTCGGCGCCGATGTTCTGCTTGCGCTTGAGCACGTCGCCCGGCTTCACCTCGAACTTGTCGGGCGCGAGCGTGGTGATCGCGGCGGTGACTTCCTTGCCGGTGATGCCGGCCTTCTTCGCCTCGTCGCTCTCGAGCTTCGCCTTGGTCGCGGCGAGCTGCTTCTTCACGCTCTTGATGTCGTTGACGAGCGCCTTGGCGCCCGTGATGCCCTCGTTGTACGCGGCCGCGTCCTTCGAGATGCCGCGGATCGCGATGCCGATCACGAACGGCACGAGCGCGATCGCCACGTACTTGCCGATCGTCGCCGCGTGCGAGCCGGCCGAGACGCTCTCGACGGGCTTGCCGTCGTGGACGATCACGATCTCCGGGGCACGTTGCGCGGCGCCGTGCGCGGCCATCGCGTTCATCGCGCCGAACGGATCGTCGGCAGCGTCGGGAGGCGTGGTCCCGCCGCCCGACGCTGCGCCGTTGGGCTTCCCGGCGGGAGCGCCAGGCGCATTGGTGCCCTTCTTGAGGCCTAGTCGAGCCTTCAGCTCGTTGATGTCTCGGCTACCCGACTTCTTGGGGGGCTGCTGGCTCAATGGTTGCCTCCGGTGCGTCAGGGACTCTATGGAGCCGCCGAAGCGGCGTCAAGCATAGCAAAGGAATTCGGGATACTTCCGACTCGATCGTGAAACGGGACACGGAGCCGCGGATCGCGTTGCGCGGTGGCGGTGCCAGATGTTGCAGGGCCGGCACGCCGACCGTGAAGTGACATTCACAGCTTCGCCTGGCATCGACCCGGGGCGCGTGTAACGTATCGGGACCGGGCCGGGTCGGAGGGATCGACGGCGCGCTGTAAGCGCGCGACTCGTGGCGCGATGGATGCAGTGAGACCGCGAAAGCCCGCTGTAAACCGATCCTCGCCCTCGTTCGTCTTGTTGGGAAACGCCGAAGGAGCCCCTGCCGTGAAGAAGCTGACGCTCGCGCTCGTTGTTGCCGCAACCGTTCTCCCCGCCGGGGCCGCGCTCACCGCCAACGACGCCTCGGCGGACGTTCGCGTGCGCATCGGCGGCCGGGCCCACGTCCGCATCGGCGGCGGCCCGCGCGTCCGCGTCGTGCGCCCCCACTGGCGCTACCACCACATCCGCCGTCCGGTCATCCACGTCGGCGGCCACGTCTGGCTCGGCGGTGGCTACTACTACGAGCGCCCCTTCGCGCAGCCGCCGCCCCCGCCGCCGCCCGCCGACTGCAACTGCGGCGGCCAGTACTACGGTCCGATCGCGCCGGCGCCCGCGACCTACGTGTCGACGGCCGTCGTCGCCGAGCCGATCCTGCCGCGCTGGGGCATCGGCGTCTTCATGGGCGGCGTCTCGGTCGACGGCGAGCACGAGGGCGAGGACCTCGGCTTCGTCGGTCAGCTCCGCCTGACCCGCGGCCTCCTCCTCGAGGGCGAGATCGCGAAGAACACGCTCGAGGACGGCGGCCGCGTCGATCGCCGCCTCATGGCCGGCCTCAAGTACGAGTTCGGCGCCGAGCGGCGCTGGGCGCCGTATCTCGCCGCGGGGCTCGGCACGTCGCAGGTCGAGGTCGACGGCGGCTGGGAGGATCGCCAGGCGGTCGCCGAGCTCGGCGCCGGCCTGCGCTGGCGCCTGTCGGAGCGCTTCTCGCTCTTCGGCGACATGCGCTTCGGCTCGCGCGAGACCGTCGAGTCCGACGAGCCGACGCTCGACGGCATCCCGACCGACGCCTCCACGCGCGCCCTCGTCCCCGACGACGAGGAGTCGTACTCGCGCGTGCGCCTCGGCGCGATGCTGACGTTCTGAGAGGAGAGAGTCGGGGAGGGCAAGGCGCCCTCTACGCAAGGAAGGCCTCAGAGGGTGTGAGCGAATGGGGGCGGGCGGCCTGGCGGCCGCCCCTGCGCCGTTCAGGTGGTTGGTTGCGGGCTGCCGCCCGCTGAGCTGATGGGGCGCGGCCTACCCGGCGAGCGCGCTCAACGGG
>JAIOII010000493.1 GCA_019912685.1 Kofleriaceae bacterium | reverse complement strand
GCTGCGCCGCGACGATCGAGCCGACCCCGCCGAGCCCGACGACGCCGACGCGCAGCTCGGTCACCTCGGCATCGGCGCGCTGACCCTCGTCGACGGCGACATCGTCGAGGCAACGAACGTGTCGCGGATCCTCGGCGTGCGGGCAGGGGACGCGGGACGGACCGCGAAGACCGAGGTGGCGCGGCGCTACCTCGCCGAGGCCGGCTTGCCGATCGAGATCCGTGCCGTGGCTCGCTACCTCGAGCGGCGCGAGGACGTGCGCCTGCTCGCCGACTGCGACGCGATCCTGATCTGCGTCGACCGGCACACGCCGCGCGCGTTGTTGAACCGCCTCGCGTACGAGGCGCTGATCCCGGTGATCGACATGGGGTCGGGCTTCCGGGTCGACGGCGACGGGCGGATCGTCGGTGCCGCCGGCCGCGTCGTGGTCGTCGGGCCGGGGCGCCCTTGCCTCGGCTGCTGGGGACATCTCGATCCCGATGCGCTCCGCCGCGAGGCGCTGCCCGCCGCGGAGCGAGCGGCGCTGGCCGCCGAGGGCTACATCCACGGCGCCGAGGTCCCGCAGCCCAGCGTCATCCCGTTCAACACGATGGTCGCCGGCGCGGCGGTCATCGAGCTGCTCCGCCTCGTGACCCGGTTCGCCGGCGCCGACGATCCGCCGCAGCGGTTGGCGTTCCAGTTCGCGGACGGCACGGTGCGCCGGAACAGCCTCGCCGAGGTCCCGGCGTGCGCCACCTGCGGTCGACGGCGCGCGGCGTGACGAGGGTTCGGCGGCCGCGAGCGCATCGGCGTGGGAGGTCTCCGCCCGTGATGAAGAGCAACTACGAGGCGAGGTTCGCCGACTTCCTCCAGACGTGGGGCCGTCCCCATCGTGTGGCGTGCCTCGACCCGCGACGCGCGCGGCCGCGTTCTTGCCGACGGTGAGTACGGCGCGGTGTACTCGACGGGTTCCTCGCAGTGGGGATCGGCGATAGACCATCTCGCCGGCATCGAAGCGCTCGCGACAGCAGGCTACGCGGAGACCAGCGCCACAGTGATCCAGGTCAAGCCGACGACGAGGCTGATCGCGCTGGTGGCGCTGAGGAGTGCGAGAAGCCGCTGGCCGATAGAGCCGCCGTACTCGAACGCATTCACGCCGACGCCCCGCGCCAGGTACGGCACGGGGTTGAGCCAGCCTGCGATCGCGATCAAAATCGCGGGGAGTGCCGCAACGTCGAGTCGGAGGCGCTCGAGTCCATACCCAACGGCGACCTGGACAAGACCCAGCACGATCCAGTCGACGTGCGCCGCCACGAGATCACGTGCGCCGTTCCGCCGGCCCGCGAGATGGAGGCGGTAGAGAAGCCAGACTCCGAACCACGCCGAGAACGTGATCTGGACGAGCGCGTTCGAGACCAGCAGCCGCGCGGGGTCGATCACGGAGCGGACCTCCGGGTGAACGGCCAGGCGGCCTGTCCGACGTATGTGGTGGGCAGGTCGGGCTCGTCGTCCATGCCGACGTCCGGCGGCGCATCGCCGCGCCAACGTAGTGCCGTGCCGAAGAGCTGGTCCCAGATCGCGAAGACGGCGGCGTAGTTGCCCTGGACGTCCTGCCAGCGGCGCTGGTGGTGCCAGCGGTGGAGCTCGGCGACGGAAAAGACACGGCGGAGAGGGCCGAGGCGGTAATCGATGTTCGCGTGCTGAAGAAGGAGATGGAGCGTGACGATTGCGATCGCGGCTCCGTATGCGGCGGATGGAGCGCCGGCGACGAACAGGACGAGCAACCCGGGTGTGCCTTCGACGAGCTCGTGCACGAGGTGGCGCCGGTGACCGTTCACCCAGTACACGCGGCGGGACGAGTGGTGGATCGCGTGGAGTCGCCAGAGCCATCCGAGGCCATGGCTCGCCCGATGGACGGCGTACAGGCCGAGGTCGACGATCGCCAGAGCGAGCAGCGCCTCGGCCCAGAATGGCCACGCGGTGGGCCAGATGCCGATGCCCGCCCACGCAGGCCGAAGCGAGGCGAACACCACGAGCGACAGCTGGCTCACCGCCACGTTGCCGACCAGGTGCAGGATGTCGACGCGCAGGTCGCCGGCGTCCACGTTCCAGGTGGGCGCATACGGCTGGACGCGCTCGAGCATGGCGACGATTACCGCAGCGAGCAGGAGAACGATCGGCGTGAGCGGCCAATAGCTCGCACCGGCGCTGGGGGCGACGGTGAGAACGGCTGCGCCGCCGACGACAATGGCAGGGTAGGCCGCGTAACGAACCAGGGAGTGGCTGTTCACGAGATCGAGGATGCTCGCTGTCCGGGTGGCCCCGCTTGAACGTTCCGGCCGCCTCGGTCGTGGCCGGGATGGGGTAGGCTCGGCCCGCGATGGCCACCAGCTACGAAAAGAAGTTCGCCGAGTTCCTGCGCATGTGCGACGAGGCGAAGAGCGGCAACCTCGATGTTGTGATGATTCATCACCCGCAGGTGCTCGGGGACAACTACGTGGAGATGGTCGAGAGCTTGAACCGGCTCGCCGACGCAGGTCTGTCGCTCACGATCATCCCCCGGGCGGAGCGCGACAAGTAGGACCCTGGTGGCAGCTCGAAAGGCGGCGCAGCCGAGGGTTCCCGCTTGGGGTGGCCGGCTCTTCCTGGACGTCGGTACGATCCTGTTCGTCGGGCCGGGCGGCGCCGCGGAGCCGCATGCCCACCACGCGGTGCAGCTCGTCTGGGCGCTCGACGGCGACGTCACCGTGACGTTCGACGCGCCGTTGCGACGCCGGGCGGCGCTGGTTCCGGCTGACCTGCCACACGCGCTGGATTCCACGGGCCGGCGGGTGGCCATCATGTACGTCGAGCCGCACGGCGCCCTCGGCCGCGCCCTCGATCGCCGCGCGCGGTCCAACCTCGGCGCGGAGGTCGTCGGAGATCTCGAGCGGATCTCGTTTCCGCCGATCGAGCTCAGCGTGCCCGAGGCGGCCGCCTGGTGCGAACACGTGCTCTCGGCGCTCGGTGCGACAGAACAGACGACTCCCTTGTCGTCGGTCTCGCGCCGTGCCATCGCGTACATCGAGGCGGCGATCGACGGCATGCCGCAGCTGGCCGAGGCCGCGCGTCGCGTCGGGATGTCGCCGTCGCGGCTCACGCACGTGTTCTCGCGCGAGGTGGGCATCCCGTTCCGGCGTTTCGTGCTGTGGACGCGAATCAAGCGGGCGGTCGCGGCGACGCAAGCCGGCGATGACCTCACTCAGGCCGCGGTCGCCGCGGGCTTCGCCGACTCGGCCCACCTAAGCCGCACGTTCCGCGCGATGTTCGGACTCAGCCCGTCGCTGGTGCTGCCGCTGGCGGAGCTCATCGGGAGTCTGTGGACGGACCCGCACGACACGCGATGATGCTCGGCTCGTAGCAGCCGCTTCATTCAAGCCTCGACCGTGCGCGCGGCGCAGCATGGCAGCATGACCATCGCATCGGTTCGGAACTACTCGGCCGCGTTGCTCGTGATCCTCGGTGGGCTCGGCGCGCACGGCACCTCGTACGCGGGACCGGACGACGAAGCCGATACCGCGCCGGGGCTCGGGCTCGATTCGGAGACAGTGCACCGGATCTACGGCGCGGCGATCCTCGCCACGTCGGCAGCGTTGCTCGCCGAGGACGCAGACGGCTTCACCCTATCCGAGCTTCGGTACGCACCGCCGGGGCTCACGATGGTCACCGGCGGACTCCTGATGATCGACCCGCTGCTCCACGGCTCCGCGGCGCCATCGAGCTACGGGGCCGAAACGCGGCAGCACATGCTGCTCGGCGGGGCCCTGCTCGCCGCCGGCTCGGTCGACCTCGCGCACGAAGCCGGGTGGCTCGATCACTGGTCGTGGGGGCTTGTGCTGCCTGCAGGGCTTCTCGCGGGGAGCGCGAGCTTCCTCTTCCATGCGCAGCACGGCGACCCCGCTCAGCATGACCTCCTCACGGCGCAGCACCGGTTGCTCGGTGCAACCCTGGCGGTGGCAGCTGTGACGAAGGGCCTCGCGGCGGTTCCGGCCGAGGAGGGCGACGAGCGGCGATGGCCGGAGATGCAGACCGCATGGATCGTTGCCGCTGGGCTTGCCGGGATCCAGTTGCTCCTCTACTCCGAGGGAACCGACTCCGACAACGGAAGCCACGAAGGCCACGCAATCGAGGTCGGCTTCACCGGGCGTGGTCTGGCCGTGATGGGCGCGTTCTGACGCGACGAGAACCTCAGTGCTCGTGATGGATGTCGGGCGCGTGTTCGTGGTCGTGCTCGAGTCGCTCGTGACGGTGCCGGGGCGAATGCTCGCCGGCAAGCGAAGCACGGCATCCACCGCGTCCCAGCGGTCGTGATCAACGGCCAGCTCGTCGAGTGCTGCGCCACCGGTGACGTCGATGTGCGGGTGCTGCGGTTCGTGGGGCTCGGTCAGGGCTGACTCGACGAGTCGCGCCGTCAGTTGATGTCCGGCCTCGGCGGCTCCGGGACGCTCCGCGCATCGATCGCGTGGCGTCGCAGCAGCCGCTCGAGCCGCCCACGAGGTCGGCAGCGTCGGCCGCTTTTGCGGGTCACCGCGATGCGCTGAGCGCAGCGTCATAGGATGGAGCCGGAGCGCGGCATGGGCGGACGACGTCGATGTGCTCGTCGTGGGGGAGAGCCGGCAGCTCGTCGAGGTCGCGGCGCGCGGGCGCGATCGGTCTGGCCGGCGGCGATCCCCGCGGCCACGAGGCGCGGAACAGGTCGGCCGTGGATCGCTGGCGAAGCACGACCACCCGCGCACCGTGCGCGTCCTCCATCGCGAGAGAGCGCGCAACATCGTGATCGGGCTCGACGGCCACGCGATGCAACGAGCCCAGGACATCCTCAAGCCGGCGAATCGTGGGCAAGGAGCCGCAAGCAGCACGCGTGCAAGCATGGCAAGGTCACCTTGGGACGCACCCGGCGCGTTGGCATCCGTGACCGCCGCGGTCACACCGCTGGCAGTTACGGGTTCATCGTCAGCGTGATGGAGACGGCGTCGGAGTCTCCGTCGCCGTCGGTCGCGGTCAACGTGATGGTATGGACGCCCGCCGAGAGAGTCGTAGTGAAGGACTCGCCGATCCCGAGCTCGCCGTCGAGGTTGCTGGTCCAGACAAGGTCCGTACCGGTGAGCGCGCCATCTTCGAGGTCGCGGGCGACCCCGGTGAACGGGAAGTCGCCATCGGACACGTACCGGGTCTCGTTGTTGCCCGGGTGGTTGATCTGCGCGAACGGCGACCGCGAGCTCACGACGATGCTATCGGAGCCGTTCTTGCCGTCCGAGTCGGTCGCGATGCAGGTGACCGTGTTCGCGCCGACCGGAAGGGTCGTGTTGAGGACGTTGCCGCTGCCGAGCGGCGCGACCTGCAGGTCGGTCCGCCACACGACACTGGCGCCGGAGAGCGTCCCGTCCTCGGGGTCACTCGCGGTCGCTGTTAGGTCCACGGCGACATCAAAGGCCGTCGACGCACTATCGGCAGGCGCGGTGATCGTGCAGGTGGGCGCCGACGGATCGGCATCGGGCGGGGCGGCGTCGATCGCCGCGGCATCGATCACGGCAGCATCGGGCTCGCCGTCGGACGGCGTTCCGCCGTCGCCACAGCCCGAGATCGCGATCGCGACAGCCGCGAGCGTCCGCGCAGCATAGACGCCATTCCACTCGTGCATGGTGTCCTCCGATCAGGCTAGAGAATGGAGAGCTTCGATCATCGGAGACCCGCGTCGCTCCGTCAACCGGGTGTGACTCCGGCGGTCACAGGGTCGCGGTCGTGATGGCTGATGGCGGCAGCCTGGGAGTACGCTTCCGGAACTGTGATTCACTGGCCGCTGCAGTCACCCGAGGCACTCCTTCTCGTGCCGATGATCCTCGGCTACGTCGGCATCGGGATGTGTATCGGTGTCATGGCGCTCGCGGGCTGGCTCGAACGCATCGATGACCTGCGGCTCCCGCGGGCCCGCGTCCGGCTGTCCTTGACAGACGACCGACGACCCCGTACACGCTTGATCGTTCGTGCGCTTCGTCGTCGCCCTCATTCTGCTCTTCGTGGTGACCCCCGGGATGACCGAGGTCGCGGAGAGCGTCGCGCACGCGGTGGGTCACGGTGATCTGCCGCATCATGAGGACGACGGCGCTGGGCTCGGATGTGACGAGCACACCTGCACGCCGCTCTTCCATGCGTGCGGCTGTCACGCCCCGATGTCGGCGCAGACCGTCGTCGCGAGCAGCGCGAGTCACCCGGATCTGGATGCGATGGCACCGGTGATCCTGTCGGCATCGAGCGACGCAGGACGCGTGGGCGAGCCGCCGCCGCTGCGGCCCCCGATCGGCTGAGCGAAACGGTCGGAGTGCCGCCCGGCAACGGACGGCGATCGGGTCGTCGCGCGCCTGCGGGCCCGCGGCGGCCGTGTCCACGCTTTCGCTCATTTCGGAGGCCCTCATGGCTCTCGCACGTCCCGGTGCGGCGGCGCTCGGCGTCGTCGTCGCGATCACAGTTCCCGCTCTCGCTCACGCACGTCCCATCACGCTCGACGAGGCACTCGCCGCCGCCGAGTCCAACCCAGACATCGGCGCGGCCTCGGCCACGGTAGACGAGGCGGAGGGCAATCTCGAGCAGGCGGACACGCGTCTCTACAACCCGACGCTGTTCATCGGCGGCGGGCCTTCGTTCGGGCCCGACGGAACGGCCTACGACCTGCAGATCAGCGTCGGGCAGGTGTTCGAGCTTGGCGCCAAGCGTAGCAAGCGCGCGCGGGTCGCCGCCGCGGAGCGCGACGCGGCGGCGAAGGACGTCGACACCACGCGGCTCAACGTCCGCGCCGAGGTCTGGCGCGCCTTCCACCTCGCGCTGGTCGCGCAGCAACGGGTCGAGGTCGCGACCGACAACGAGACGCACGCGAGGGTGTTCGCCGATGCCGCCGCCGAGCGCGTGCGCCTCGGTGCGGCGACGCAAACCGAGCTCAACGTCGCGATCGCGAACCGGGGCCGGGCCACGGCAGCGCGAAAGGCGGCGGAGCGGGACGTGGTCCTCGCCCGCGCCGCGCTGGCCGCGGCGATCGGCTCCGAGGATCCCGACCTCGAGCCGACCGGCGAGCTGCCGACGTTCGCGGCGGCGCCGACCGACGTCGATGCGCTGGTCGCCGAGGCGCTCGCCAATCGGCCCGACCTCGCCGCGCTCGCTCACGTGCGCGAGGCACGAGACGCCGATGTCGAGCTCGCCGATGCGCTGGCCAAGCCGGATCCCGAGCTCTCCGTGTCCTGGTCGCGGTCGGCGGTCGAGGACATCGACGCGGTCACGCTTTCGGTAGGGATCGCGCTGCCGTTCTGGAACAGGAACCGAGGTGGGCGGCACGCGGCGCGCGCCGCGTCGAAGCGCGCGTCGATCGAGGTCGAGGGTGCGCAGAAGGAGATCGAGCGCGAAGTCCGCGCCGCCGTGAGGCGCTACCAGGCCGCGATCGACGCAGTCGCGTCTTTCGACAGCGACGTCGTCTCGGCGCTCCACGAGAACCTGACCCTGGCCCAGGAATCGCTCGCCGCCGGCAAGCTGGACCTCCTCGAGCTCAGCACGGTCCGCCGGGATCTCGTCGATTCGCAGCTCGCATATCTCGACTCGTTGGCGGAGGCCGTCGAGGCGCGCGCCGCGCTTCAGCTCGTCGTCGGCGCCTCGCTGGAGGTGGCGTTATGAAGCGGTCGGCGCGCATCTGGCTGCTCGCGCTCGCCATGTCATCCGCGTGCAAGGGCGGCGGCGAGGAGAAGAAGAAGGAGGAGCACGCCGAGCACGGCGAGCACGAGGAAGAGGAGGGCCACGACGAGGGGCACGCCGGTGAGCGGGTCATCCACCTCAACGCGGACCAGGTGAAGGCCGCCGGGATCCAGACCGTGAAGGCGGCGGTGCGCAAGGAGGTCGCGGCCCTCGAAGCGAACGGCCAGATCGGAGCCGCGGAGGATCGCCAGGCGCGGATCGGGGTCCGGGTGCCGGGGCGGGTGACCTCGCTCAAGGCCGGCGTCGGCGACACGGTCAAGAAGGGGCAGACCCTCGCGCTTGTCGAGTCCGCCGACCTCGGCGGCGCCAAGGCCGACTATGTGGCCGCGAAGGCGGCGGCCACTCTCGCGCGCGAGACCGCCGATCGCGAGAAGCAGCTCTACGAGAGGAAGATCAGCTCCGAGAGCGAGTGGCGGAAGGCCGAGTCGGAGGCGGTACGCACCGCGGCCGAGCTGCAGGCCGCCGAGAACCGGCTGCACGCGCTGGGCGTCGGCGACCGGCAGCTCCCCGACAAGGTCGGGCACTTCTCGTCGACGATCGGCGCATCGACGCCGATCGCGGGCGTCGTGGTCGAGCGCCCGGTCACGCTCGGCGAGCAGGTCGATCCCGAGGACACGCTGTTCCTAGTCATGGACCTCTCCGAGGTCTGGATCCTGGTCGACGTGTTCGAGCGCGACCTCTCGCAGGTGGCGCTCGGCCAGCAGGTGAAGGTCAGCGTCACCGCATACCCCGAACAGACTTTCGCGGGCCAGGTCAGCCACATCGGCGCCGTCGTCGAGCCGCGCAGCCGCGCGGTCAAGATCCGCGTAGCGTTGAAGAACCCAGACGGACGCCTCAAGCCGGGGATGTTCGCGCGCGTGGCGCTCACCGGCACCGAGGGTGCCGAGCACGAGCACCTGTTCGTGCCGGTGGGCGCGGTCCAGCGCACCGACGGTGGCGCGGTAGTCTTCGTGCCCGGCGACGAGGAGGGCGAGTACGTCGCGCGCGAGGTCCGGACCGGCCACGAGGCAGCCGGCTACGTGGCGATCGAGTCGGGTCTGTCCGCGGACGAGGAGGTCGTCGTGGCCGGCTCGTTCATCCTGAAGTCCGAGCTGGGCAAGGAGTCGCTCGGCGAGAGCGGCCACAGCCACTAGGAGCCGACCATGCTGGAGAACATCATCCGCTGGTCGGTCCAGAACCGACTCATCGTCATCGTCCTGACCGTCGTCCTCGCGATCGCTGGCCTCGACGCGATGCGGAAGCTGCCGATCGACGCTGTCCCTGACGTCACCAACGTCCAGGTGCAGGTCCTGACCAAGGCGCCCGCGCTCGGGCCCGAGGAGGTCGAGAAGTTCATCACGACGCCCGTCGAGCAGGCGATGAGCGGGCTGCCCAACCTGGTCGAGGTCCGATCGACCTCGAAGTTCGGCCTGTCCGCGGTCACCGTCGTGTTCGAGGACGGCACCGATATCTACTTCGCCCGGCAGCTGATTGGGGAGCGACTCCAGGAGGCCCGCGAGGCGATCCCCGAAGGGTACGGCGATCCCGAGATGGGCCCGATCTCTACCGGCCTCGGTGAGATCTACCAGTTCGAGGTGCGCGGCGACGGCAAGACCGCGATGGAGCTGCGCTCGATCCTCGAGTGGGAGATCGCGCCGCGGCTGCGCAAGGTCGCCGGTGTCATCGAGGTCAACGCCTTCGGCGGCGAGCTCAAGACCTACCAGGTCCAGATCCGTCCGGACGACCTCGTCCGTCACGACATCACGATCGCTGCGGTGCTCGAGGCGCTCGAGCGCAACAACGCCAACGCCGGCGGCGCCTACATCGAGCGTGCCGGTGAGCAGTTCCTGATCCGCGGCGAGGGGCTGATCGCAACCCGCGAAGACATCGCCGACATCGTTGTGGCGACGGACGAAGACGGTTCGCCGATCTACATCCATCACATCGCGAACGTCGAGTTCGCCGCGATGGTGCGGCAGGGCGCGGTGACGCGCGATGGCCGCGGCGAGGTGGTGACCGGCATCGTCATGATGCTGATGGGCGCCAACTCACGCGAGGTCGTCGAGGACGTCAAGGCCGAGGTCGAGCGGATGAAGCCAAGTCTCGACAAACTGGGCGTCCAGATAGACCCGTTCTACGACCGCACGGAGCTGATCCAGAAGACGATCCGGACCGTCGCGATCAGTCTGCTCGAGGGCGGGATCCTGGTCGTGGTGATCCTGTTCCTGATGCTCCGGAACCTGCGCGCCGGGCTGGTCGTTGCGAGCGTGATCCCGCTGGCGATGCTGTTCGCGTTCATCGGGATGCGGCGCCTCGGCGTATCCGGCAATCTGATGTCTCTAGGCGCACTCGATTTCGGGCTAATCGTCGACGGCGCCGTGATCCTGGTCGAGAACTCGATGCGGATCATCGCCGAGCGGTCGCACTCGCTCGGGCGACCTCTCACTCGCCCCGAGCGGACGGACGCCGTGGTCGAGGCGTCTGCCGAGGTCCGGCGCGCGACGCTGTTCGGCGTCGTGATCATCTCGATCGTGTACCTGCCGATCCTGGCGCTCATCGGGATCGAGGGGAAGATGTTCCGCCCGATGGCGACGACCGTGCTGCTCGCGCTCGGCGGCGCGTTGATCCTAGCGTTCACGTTAGTGCCCGCGCTCGCGTCGCTCGTCTTGCCGCGGAAGGTGTCCGAGAAGGACAGCTTCCTGGTGAAGGGCGTGCGTCTGGGCTATGCGCCCGCCCTTCGGGCGGCGATGCGATGGCCGCTGATCACGGTGTCGGTCGCGGTCGCAGCGCTGATCGGGAGCGGTGTCCTCGCGACCCGCCTCGGCGCCGAGTTCGTGCCGACCCTCGACGAGGGCGCGATCGCGCTCCAGGCTTGGCGGCCGCCCAGCGTTTCGCTCGAGGAGTCGGTCCGGCAGACCACCGAGATGGAGAAGGTGCTGCTGGAGTTCCCCGAGGTCACGACTGTGGTGTCGAAGACGGGCCGCGCCGAGATCGCCACCGACCCGATGGGCGTCGAGATCTCGGACGTGTTCGTGATGCTGAAGCCGCAGAGCGAGTGGACGACGGCGCACGATCGGGAGGCGTTGGTCGCGGCGATGGACAAGAGGCTCCTCGATCGGTTGCCAGGGACGATCTTCAGCTATTCGCAGCCGATCGAGCTCCGGGTTGCCGAGCTGATCTCCGGCGTTCGGTCCGAGGTGGCGGTGAAGGTGTTCGGCGACGATCTCGAGACGCTCGAGCGGACCGCAGCCAAGGTAGTGGCCGTGCTCTCGAAGGTGCCTGGCGCCGCGGAGGTCAAGGCCGAGCAGACAGCCGGGCTGCCCGTCCTGCGGGTTGTTGTCGACCGGCGTGCGATCGCGCGGTACGGCATGAACGCCGGTGACGTGCTCGACGTGATCTCGACGCTGGGAGGCCGCGACGTCGGCGTCGTCCTGGAGGGATCCCGGCGCTTCGTGCTCCAGGTGCGCTTCGCCCCTGACGCGCGGACCAGCGTGGAGGCCGTCAAACGCCTACTGGTTCGGGCGCCGAACGGTGAGCGCGTGCCGCTCGAGCAGGTCGCGGACGTCCACGTCGAAGACGGTCCGGCGCAGATCAGTCACGAGCAGGGCCGGCGACGGGTCACGATCGAGCTCAACGTGCGCGGTCGCGATCTCGCGGGGTTCGTGGCCGACGCGCAGCGCGCGCTCGACGACGCCGACGTCGTCCCGGCCGGCTACTACACCGACTGGGGTGGCCAGTTCGAGAACCTGGAGGCGGCGAGCGAGCGCCTCATGATCGTCGTGCCACTTGCACTCGGCCTGATCTTGATCTTGCTGTACGTGAGCTTCAACTCGGTCGGGCTCGGGCTATTGATCTACCTCAACGTGCCCTTCGCGACGATCGGCGGCATCGTGGCGCTTCACCTTCGCGGGCTGCCGCTTTCGATCTCCGCGGGGGTGGGCTTCATCGCCCTGTTCGGCGTGGCGGTGCTAAACGGGCTCGTCCTGATGGGCACGATCCAGGAGAGGCGCGCAAGGGGTGCCACGGCGCGCGAGGCCGCGTACGACGTTGCCCAGCAGCGGCTGCGGCCGGTCCTGATGACGGCCTTGGTCGCGTCGCTCGGCTTCATCCCGATGGCGATCGCGAGTGGCGCCGGCGCCGAGGTCCAGCGTCCGCTCGCCACCGTGGTGATCGGCGGCATTGTGACCTCGACCGTGCTCACGTTGCTGGTGCTGCCCACGATCTACGGCTGGGTGTACGGACGAGGCGATCGCAAGAAGCCGCCGCCGATCGGTACGCTGGCAGAGGAACCTGCGGTACCAGTCGCGGCCGTCGTGTCACCGCCGCCGGCCGAGGACGGCGAGCCGTCATGACCACCACGCGGTTCCTCGTTCCGGCCATGGACTGCCCGACCGAGAAGACGATCATCGAGAACCGGCTCGGCAAGATGGGCGACGTCGAAGGCCTCGACTTCGACCTGTTCGATCGCATCGTCACGGTACGGCATCGCGAGGGCGCGGATGCCAGCGTCGAGGCGGCGCTCGCCGACATCGGCATGGCCCCGCAGCGGATCGTCGAAGGTGGAGCTCGTTCGGGGCCAATCGACGAGTGCTGCGCACCGACCGTGGAGCAGGTCGAACGGCCGAGCCTCGCCGGCGCCGAGGCCTGGACACGCGGCGCCTGGTTGCTCGGGCTCGCCGGCGCCGCGGCGCTTGCCGCCGAGATCCTTGCGCTGACGGCGATGTCGGAGGACAGCTGGGTGGTGATCGCGCTCTCGGTTGCCGCGATCGTCGTGACCGGCCCGGCGACGTTCCGGAAGGCGATCACGGCGGCTCGCACGCTGACGCTCAACATCAACCTCCTCATGACCATCGCGGTGGTCGGCGCGGTTGCGATCAGCGAGTGGCCGGAGGCCGCGATGGTCACGGTGCTGTTCGCGGTGGCCGAGCTGATCGAGTCACGCTCGGTCGACCGCGCCCGAGACGCGATCCGGAGCCTCATGGCGCTCAGCCCCGACACCGCGCGCGTCCAGCGCGACGGCGGCTGGGCGGAAGTCGCGACCCGTTCGGTGCAGCCGGGTACCCTGATCCAGGTGCTGCCCGGGGAGCGCATTCCCCTGGACGGGGCCATTCGACAGGGATCGTCCGCCGTCGATCAGGCCCCGATCACCGGGGAGTCGGTCCCGGTCGACATGGCGCCGGGTGACACCGTGTTCGCCGGCACGATCAACCAGCAAGGCGCGCTCGAGATCGAGGTGACCGCTGGTCAAGGCGACACGACCCTGGCCCGGATTGCCCGGACGATCCGGGAGGCGCAAAGCCAGAAGGCGCCAACCGAGCGGTTCGTCGATCGGTTCGCGCGGTGGTACACGCCCGCGGTCGTCATGTTCGCAATCGGTGTCGCGGTCGTGCCGCCGCTGGTCACCGGCGCCGCATTCCAACCCTGGCTCTACAAGGCGCTGGTGCTCCTCGTGATCGCGTGCCCGTGCGCGCTCGTGATTTCGACGCCGGTGACGATCGTGTCCGGGCTGGCCGCCGCGGCGCGCCGGGGGCTCCTCGTGAAGGGCGGCGTGCACCTCGAACAGGGGCGCAGGCTGCGCGTGATCGCGCTCGACAAGACCGGCACGCTCACCGAGGGCAAGCCGTCGCTGGTCGACGTGATACCGCATGGCTCGACATCGCGCGATGATCTCCTACGACGGGCTGCGAGTCTCGAGGCGATGTCGAACCATCCGATCGCGCGCGCGGTCGCGCGCGGCTGGTCCGGCGACATGCTCGCCGCCGCCGACGTTCGCAGCGTCGAAGGCAAGGGGCTGGAGGGTGTCGTCGCCGGAGCTCCGCTTGCGATTGGCAGCCACCGGCTCGCCGAGGAGCGCGGCGTCTGCAACGCCGACGTCGAGCGGGACCTCGCGCGGCTCGAGGCCGAGGGCAAGTCTGTCATGGTCGTCTGGTCTGGCGACGCGGTGCTCGGCGTCCTGGCGGTCGCGGACACCGTGCGCGAGACGAGCGTCGATGCCGTTCGCGCGCTGCACGCCCAGGGCATCCGTCTGGCGATGCTCACCGGGGACAACCCGACGACCGCGAAGGCGGTTGCCGCCCGCGTAGGAATCGATCAGGTCGAGGCGCACCTCTTGCCTGAGGACAAGCTCGCAGCGATCGACCGGCTCGCGCGGGAGCACGGCCCGGTCGGTATGGTCGGCGATGGTGTCAACGATGCGCCGGCTCTGGCTCGCGCGACGATCGGCTTCGCGATGGGAGCCGCCGGGACCGACACCGCGCTCGAGACCGCGGACGTCGCCCTCATGAAGGACGACCTGCGGGGCGTGCCGGACCTCGTGGCGCTGAGCCGGCGCACCGGCACGACCCTGTGGACCAACATCGCGCTGTCGATCGGGATCAAGGTGGTCTTCTTCGCACTCGCGCTGTTCGGGGTCGCGACCCTCTGGATGGCGGTCTTCGCCGACATGGGCGCGAGCCTGCTGGTCGCCGCCAATGGCCTCCGCCTGCTTCGTTACCGAGGCGGCTCATGACGCGGATGCCCACCCTGATAGCTGTCAGTGCGCCACCAGGGCGCGGAGGTGCTCTCGGGCGGCGGCGGCACGCCAGTCGCGTGCCCCATGGAAGCGCTCGACGAGGTTGCCGGTGCGGTCTACGACGTAGGTGTCGGGGAGCGTCGAGACGCCGAAGCGCTTGTGAACCTCTGGATCGGTCGTGACCATCACCTCGGGTGGGACGTCCCCATCGAAGAACGCCCGGATGTCGCTCCAGCTGTCGTCGACCGCGACCGCGACGAGGTCGATGCCGTCGTCGCGGAGGCCACGCGCGAGCGCGAGCAGGCCGGGGAGCTCGGTCCGGCACGGCTTGCACCAGGTGGCCCAGAAGTGGACGACGCGGATCCGATCCGACGGCCACGTGATCGCCACGGCACTGCCGTCGGCGCGAGTCCCATCGAGAAGCGGGGCCGCCTCCGCGCCGCGCAACGTCTCACCTTCGAAACGTGCCGCCGGGGCGCGTGGTGCGCGGGCACGCTCTACCGCACGGTAGACAAGGTACGCCGCGACCTGGAAGGCCGCGAGCACCGCGATGGCGATCGCGACACGGGCCGGTCGGGTCACAGCTCGCCCAGCCTCCGCCGTGGCGCGAAGGTCGTGTAGAGCGCGGGGAGGACGACGAGGGTCAAGAGCGTCGACGAGATGACGCCGCCGATCACGACGGTCGCGAGCGGGCGTTGGACCTCGGCGCCGATGCCGGTGTTGAGCGCCATCGGCACGAAGCCGAGGCTCGCAACCAGCGCGGTCATAAGGACGGGACGAAGGCGACGCTCCGCCGCGATCCGGACGGCGTCGCCGACGGGCTTGCCCTCGTCGAGGAGCTGCCGGATCGTCGAGACCAGGACCATGTCGCCGAGGACGGCGACGCCGGAGAGCGCCACGAACCCGACGCCCGCGGAGATGCTGAACGGCATGTCGCGGAGCCAGAGCGCTGCGATGCCGCCGATCGCGGCGAACGGCACCCCGGTGAAGACCCGGATGGTGTCGCGGACCCGGCCGTAGGTGAAATAGAGTAGGAGCAGGATCAGCGCGAGCGCGATCGGCACGACGATCATCAGGCGTGTCTTCGCCGCCTCTAGGTGCTCGAACTGCCCGCCGAACCGGAGGTAGTAGCCGGGCGGCAGCTCGACCTTGCGGTCGAGCTCGCGGCGCGCATCGGCGACGAAGGAGCCGACGTCGCGACCGCGCACGTTGGCCTGGACGACGATGCGGCGCTTGCCCCACTCGCGGTTGACCGCGGCGGGCGCCTCCACGGTGGAGATGTGCGCCAGCTGGTCCAGCGGGAAGCGATCGCCGTTGGACGCGGTCACCAGGATCTTGCGCACCGAGGCCTCGTCGCGCCGGTACTTCTCGTGCAGCCGGATCGCCAGCGGGAAGCGACGTTCGCCCGGCTGGATCTCGCCGACCTCGATCCCGCCCAGCGCCTCGACGACATCGAGCACCTCACGCGCGGGGATGCCCCGGCGCGCGATCGCGTCCCAGTTGACCTCGACCTGGAGGACCGACAGGCCCGTCACCTGCTCGGTGACGACGTCCGCGGCGCCCGGCAGTGCCTTGAGCACCGCCTCGATCTCGGCGGCCTTGGTGCGCAGCATCTCGAGGTCGTCGCCGAACAGCTTCACGCCGACGTCACCGCGGATGCCGGCGTTCATCTCGTTGACGCGCATCTCGATCGGTTGCGTGAACACCATGCGCATGCCCGGCAGCACGCCCAGGACCTCCTGCATCTTCGCGACCAGCTCGGCCTGGGTGTCGGCGCGCTTCCAGCGGTCGCGAGGCGTGAGCATCACGAAGACGTCCGAGAGCTCGATGCCCATCGGGTCGGTCGCGACCTCGGCCGAGCCGGTCCGCGTCCAGATCCGCTCGATCTCGTCTGGGAACTCGTCGAGGAGCACGCGCTCGATCTGCGTGCCGTAGCGGACCGACTCGTCGAGCGACACTGACGCGAGGCGGACCGTGTTGATGACGATCGTCCCCTCGTTGAGCCTCGGCACGAACTCGGAGCCGAGCTGGCGGGCCAGGAGCACGCCGTTGACCATCAGCAGGAGGGCGAACGCGAGCACCGCCCAGCGCCAGCGCAGCGCGAACCGCAGGACCGGGCGATAGAGCCACTTCGCCGCACGCACGGCCGGGTTCTCGCGCTCGGACATCCGGCGCGGCAGGATGAGGCTCGACAGGACCGGCACGAGAGTCAGGGACAGCAGCATCGAGCCGGCGAGCGCGAACACGACGGTCAGCGCCATCGGACGGAACAGCTTCCCCTCCATGCCTTCGAGGAAGAGGATCGGCAGGTAGACGATCAGGATGATCAGTTCGCCGAACATGGTCGGGCGGCGCACCTCGAGCGCGGCGTCGCGGACGATGTCGAGCTTGCTGCGGTCGGTTCGATCTTCGGAGAGGCGTCGCACCGTGTTCTCGACACTGATCACCGAGCTGTCGACGATCAGGCCGAAGTCGATCGCGCCGAGGCTCATCAAGCTCCCGGTCACCCCGGCGCGGACCATCAGGTCGAACGCGAACAGCATCGATAGCGGGATCGCGGCGGCGACGATCAGGCCGGCGCGGACACTGCCGAGGAAGATGAACAGCACTGCGATAACGAGGATGGCGCCCTCGAGCAGATTGGTCCGCACGGTGGCGAGCACCTGATCGACGAGCGTCGTGCGCTCGTACACGGGTGTGACGTCGATGCCCTCGGGCAGCGACTTGCGGACCTCGGTGAGGCGGGCTTCGAGGCGGCGCGTGACGTCGTGGCTGTTCTCGCCCATGAGCATGAAGCCGAGGCCGAGGACGACCTCGCCCGTCCCGTCGGCGGTCACGGCGCCGCGTCGGATCTCGTGGCCGTCGACCACGCGCGCGACGTCGGAGACCCGCACCGGGACACCGTTCCTAGCCGTGATGACGACCTGCTCGACCTGCTTCTTGTCGGTGAGCAGCGCGATGCCCTGGACGAGGCTGGCCTCGCCAGCGACGTCGATCGTGCCGCCGCCGACGTTGAGGTTGTTGCGGCCGAGCGCGTCGGCGAGGTCGGCGAGCGTGAGGCCGCGCGCCTGGAGCTCGACCGGGTCAACCACGACCTGGAGCTGCCGCTCCTCGCCGCCCCACGAGTTGACCTCGGCGACGCCGGAGACCGACGCCAGCTGCGGCTTGATCACCCAGTCCTGGGTCGTGCGTAGGTCGGCTGCCGAGACACCATCGCCGGTGACGAGGTAGTGGAAGACCTCGCCGAGGCCGGTCGCGACCGGGCCCAGTGTCGGCGGGTCGACGCCGGCAGGAAGCTCCACGGTGCGAATGCGCTCGCTGACCACCTGCCGCGCCTTGTAGATGTCGGTTCCGTCCTCGAACACGACCGTCACCTGCGACATCCCGAACCGGGAGAGCGACCGCACCTCGACGAGGTCCGGCAGGCCCGAGATGCCCTGCTCGACGCGGGCGGTGATCTGGCGCTCGATCTCGAGCGGGGACAGGGCAGGGGCCACGGTGTTGACCTGGACCTGCACCGGCGTCGTGTCGGGAAACGCGTCGATCGGCAGCCGCGCGTACGCGATGACGCCCGCGACGGAGATTGTGAGCCACGCCGCCACGACCACCAGCCGGTGCCGCAGCGACCACGTGATGATGGCGTCCAGCATGGCTACTCGACGTCGCAGCAGCCCGCGCCGATGGAACCCTTGAGGGTCTCGGTCTTGAGCAAGAAGCTGCCCTTGGTCGCGACCTCCTCGCCCCTCTTGATGCCCTCGACGATCTCGACGAGCTCACCTTCGACGAGTCCGGTCTTCACGCGGCGCGCTTCGAACTCGTCTGGCGCGATCCGGACGAACACCAGGGCGACGCCCTTGGCGCGTTGCACGGCGGCCGAGGGCACCATCACCGTCGGCTTGGCGCCGCCGAGCGCGATCTCGGCGCGGGCGAACATGTTGGCGCGCAGCACCCCGTCGGGATTCTTCAGCGCCACCCGTGCCTTCGCGGTGCGCGTCGTCGGGTCGACCTCGGGCGCGATGTAGTCGAGCACGCCGGCGAACCGCGTGTCGACGCCATCGATCGTGACCGTGACCGCCTGGCCCGAGGCGACGTGCGGCAGCTGCGCCTCCGGGACGTCGACCTCGGCCCACATCGCGCTGGTGTCGACGATCTCGAAGAGTGCCTCGTCGACCTCGACCATGTGCCCGATCGTCGCGGTGCGACGGATGACCGTGCCTGCGATCGGCGCGGTCAGCGTGTAGCCCGAGCCGCTCTTGCCTCCACCGACCACGCCGAGCGCCGCGGCGGCGGCGCGCCGCTCGGCGCGAGCCTCCTCGAGCGCCTGCTTCGCGGCGAGCATGTCCTTCTCCGAGCTGACCCCCTTCGCATGCAGATCCTGCTCGCGCTTGTACGTGATCTCCGCGTTCTCGACGCGAGCATCGGCGGCGGCGAGCCGCGAGCGATCCGCGCCGACCTGCGCGCTGTCGATCGTCGCGAGCGGGGTGCGGATCTTCACCTTCGCGCCGACGTCGACCTTGAGCGAACGCACGACGCCGGACGCTCGCGCGTTGACCTCGGCGCGCCTCGTCGCGTCGTACGCGATTACCGCAACCGCCTCGAGCCGTGCGCCCCCTGGACGCTCCTCGGCTTTCGCGACCTCGATACCCGCCAGGCCGGCCGCCTCGCGCGTCTTGAAGCGCACCTTGGTTCCGTGCGGCGGCGCGCCATCGCCGGCTCCCGCCACGTCCTGCGCCGGTCGTCCCCCCGCTTCGGGATGGCAGATCGGGCAGAACGACTCCGGGAAACCGTGCTGGTCGCACCAGTCGCCCTTCGCCTGGAACACGGCGGCGAGCTTCGGATTGCACTTCGTGCACACCGCCTCGAGCACGCCGTGCTCCTCGCAGAACTCGCCGTCGACGGCCGCTTTCGCGGCGGGCTCGTCGGTCTTCGGCGGATCCTTCTCGGCGCAGGCGCTCGCGACGAGCGCTGCCATCAGGCACCAGGCGGCGCGCATATCACTGGCCCTTGGGCGGGCGCGCGATCACTAGGTCGGGGTTGTGGATCTTGTCCTGCGAGAGCGGCAGCTGGTGCTCCTCGCACCAGTCGTTGGTCGCCTTGAACGCGGGGATCAGCTCCGGGTTGCAGCGCGTGCACTGCGACTCGGGGACCTCGTGCTCACCGCACCAGTCCTCGTGCGAGCCGGGCTTGACCCCGGTCTCGGCGTGCTTGTCGTCGTCGGCCTTCACCGACTTCTTGGTGGTCTCGCCTTCAGGCTTGGAGCCGGATTCCTTGGAGCAACCAGCGGCGAGAGCGATCAACAGGAACGTACGGGCAATACGAGCAGACATGAGTCATCTCCACGAGCGCGAGTGCGCGCGAAGAGCGCTCGCGATCGATCGCGAGCGCCCGCCACGCAGGACGAGGCCAAAACGACGGAAGCCGTTCCTCAGCCTGCGATGCGGGGAGGGTGAAACACGCCCCTCGGCGTTGGCCCTGCCGGAACGCGCTCCGCGCCTTCCGGCGAGAGCTGTACGAATGCGGTCCGCCACGGTGCGAACCAAGCAGAGACGCCCGGTGCTACGACGTGTGTCCGCGGACAGGACGAGCAGACGAGCGAGCAATCGGTGCAGCCCTCGTCGGGACAGCTCTCCTCGCTCTGCTCGCCAGCGCACTCCTCGGCGCAATCGTCCTCGGCGATCTCCGCGAGGATCGTCGGCGCGCCCACCAGGAGGAGGGCGAGGCTCAGAGCGACCAGCTGGAGCAACCGAGGCACCAGCGACATTTATAGCCTGGCGAGGCGCCGCCCGGCAACGAGACTCAGCGCACCCTGTACCCCTCGACGTACGGCACGGCGATCTCGCTGAGCAGCGCCGCCAGCTCCTCGGGCTGGCCGACGATGTCGATCATGCCTTTGCCCCACTCGGGCACGTTCGACTGGTCGCCCTTGGGCGGCAGCGTGCCCTTCAGCCCGATCACGCCGCCGCGCGCCTGCGCGATCATCTTCTCGGCCGGCGGCAGGCCGGCATCGGTCCACTCGGCGTCGGGCGGGTAGAACAGGTAGATGTCCCAGGCGGCGCGCTCGGTGGTCCCGAAGCTGCGGCTCACCTCCCAGCCGAGCAGCTTCTCGCCGTCCCAGAACTGCGGGACCGGCACGTCGGCGTAGGTCCCGCTCATCTCGTCCGCTGCGGCGCGGTCGTCGGAATCGAGCATGGGGATCCAGACGACGATCGTCTGCAGCGCGTCGACCCTGGCGTCATCGATGATGGCTTTGCGGACCTCACGGGCCCCATGGATGCAGGCCGGTCACGTTGGGGAGAGCAGGGTCAGGAATCGGGCCTCGCCCTTGTGGGCGTTGAACGCCTCGCGGGCGGCAGCGAGCGACGTCGACAGGTCGCCGAGCTTGCTCGCCGGCGCCGCCTGCGTCGCGTCCTTCTCCGCCTTCGGAGCGGGGGCGGGACTCGACTTCTTGTCGCACGCCCCGGCGAGGGCGAGCGCGATGGACGTGATGACGACGGCGACCTGGCTCCGCATGGGGACGAGCATGCACCTGGAGTTGGGTCCAGGGATCAGGCGGTCTCGTAGTTCTGCACAAAGTCCTTGAATCTGGAGTCAGCTCCAGGTCCATGCTGGGTCCATGCTGGTCGCGCAGGAAGCACCTCTCAAGATCGGAGACGTCGCCCGACTCGCCGAGCTGTCGATCGATGCGGTCAGGTTCTACGAGCGCGAGGGTCTGCTCGGGCGTGTGCTCCGGACCCCGGCCGGGCAGCGCCAGTACGACGCCGAGGCGGTGCGCCGCCTTTCCTTCGTGCGACGCGCCACCGCGCTGGGCTTTTCGCTCGCCGAGGTGAAGGGCCTGCTGACGCTGCGCGTGTCGGCCCGCACGCCCTGCGAGCGCGTTCGCGAACGCGCGCTCACCAAGCTCGCCGATATCGACCAGCGCATCGCCGAGCTCCAGGCCATGCGCGATGCGCTGGCGCGGCTGGCCCACAACTGCGACGAGCCGACCGCCGCCGGCAACTGTCCATTCCTCGACGAGCTCGCACGCCCGCTGGGCGCCGTCCCGTCTACCCCGACCGACTGCTGCGATTGACCCCCCTCATGAAGATCCAACTGCTGTACTTCGAAGGTTGTCCGAATCTCGAGCCCGCGCGCGCCGCACTCCGCGATGCCATGGCGGCCGAGAAGGTCGATCAAGCGGTCGAGGAGATCGACGTCGAGTCGCCCGACGCACCGGAGTCCCTGCGCGGCTGGGGCTCGCCGACGATCCTCGTCGACGGCAAGGACATCACTGGCGCCGCCCGAGCGACCGGGTCGTCTTGTCGCCTCTACGCCAGCGGCGCCCCGAGCGTCGACGAGATCCGCGCGCGGCTGGCTGCCGCACGACGAGCACCGGCCAGTTCGAGCGGTCGCGCCACGCTGTCGATGCTCGGCGCGATCACCGCCGCGATCGCGGCGTCGGCGTGCTGCCTCGTGCCCGCGGTCCTCGCCATCGTCGGCCTCTCGGGCGCCGGCTTTGGCGCTGCGCTCGCGCCGTACCGCATCTACTTCCTCGCCGCGACCGGCGTCGCGCTCGGCGTCGGCTTCTGGCTCGCCTACCGGCGACAGAAGGACGCGTGCGGCTGCAGCGTGCCGCGCGGCCGGCGGGCGACGCGCATCGCGCTCTGGCTCACCGCGGCGCTCACGGTCGCGCTCGCCGCGTACCCGCTCCTCGGCGATGGCAACGCGAGCGCCGGCTCGGCCGAGGCTCCTGCCAAGGCGACCCTTCATCTGAAGGTCCGCGGCATGGACTGCGCCGACTGCACGACGACGATCGCCAAGGGGCTCAAGAAGGTGCCCGGCGTCGTCTCCGCCACCGTCGACTTCGACAGCGGCCTAGCCGTCGTCCGCTACGACGGCCGCGACGGCATGCTCGACGCCGCGATCGCGGCGGTCAGGTCGGCGGGCTACTCCGCGAAGGAGGCGCCATGAGCTGCGGCGGCGACACCTCGTGTGGCGACCGCGATCTGGTGCGGACCCGCGCGGCGCTCCTCATCTGGTGTGTCCCCGCCGCGCTCGTCCTCCTCGGAGTCTTCTGGGCGCAAGCCCGCCCCGCGTTGTGGATCCCATCTTTGGTCGTCATGGGCACCGCGTGCCTGTTCAACGCGAGGCGCTGCGGGCGCCTGCATTGCCACATCACGGGACCGCTCTTCCTGGTCGCCGCGCTCGTCACCCTCCTCGACGCGCTCGCAGTCATCAGCATCGTCTGGCCGTGGATCCTGATCCCCCCCGTGGCGGGCACTGCGCTCGGATACGGCCTCGAGCAGCTCCGCGGCCTCTACGTGTCGCGGTAGTCATCAGGCGTCAGCAAGCAGTCGGGCCACGTGGACATGCGCCAGGTCGAACCTGTCGCCTCCATCCTCGACGCCCCACGCGCGCGTGCACCAGGCTCCAGAGGCGCATCCGCTCGCGATCGAGCGCCAGCTCGTCGGTCACGATGTCGAGCCTGCGACGCACGATGGCCAGCCCATCCCGTCTGGCGAGCATCTCGCGGCGGTTTCGCATGAGGGAGACGACGTCGAACGCGCGCTCCCCAGGAGCCGCTTCGGATCGATGACGAGCCACGGCTCGCGCTCGGCGCGCAGGATGTTGCCGCCATGCAGGTCTTGGTGGACGACGACCATCTCGACGGCGCCCTCGGACAAGTCATGGCGCATGAGCAGCGACGCGAGAAATCGTCGACGATAAACCGCAGCGCATTTCCCATCGCGAGCGTCGCTGGCGTAGAATCGACGCGGCGAACGTCGTTAGCGGGCTCGCACCTGCCCAATTGCCCCACGATATCCGATAGATAGATGAGCCAGCAGGGCCCCCGCTACGAACAGAAGCCCGCGGAGTTGCTCCCGCGGGTTTCGCCTTTTCGGACCTCACTAGCGGCGCGGGGTGTACTCGACGACCCGGCCGCGAGCGTCGAGGGCGATCTCGCAGCACGCCTCGAACAGCTCGCGGAGCAGGCGACGGCCGCGCTGGACGCGTGACTTCATGCCCGAGACCGAGATGCCCTCGCGCTCGGC
>JAIOII010000492.1 GCA_019912685.1 Kofleriaceae bacterium | reverse complement strand
ACCCGCTCCGAGCGGGGCGCCATCAATGCGTTGCTTGAGGCGCTCAACCAGCGCGGACTGACCCTGCCGGGTGATCGCCGGAGGCTGCCGCTGCGGTTCGAAGCCCACCTCTCATGAGATCATCGGTATGAACTCTGGCGCGCCATGCGCGCGCCTCCAGCAGCGGCACGAGGCCGTTCACGCCGGGCCAGTCGCGAACCCTGGCGACCAATCCGTCCTTCACCGGGTTCAGCGCCGTGTAGACGATCGCATCGATGACCGCCAGCGGGTCCTCTAGCCGCACGATGCATGGCGGCTCGCTCGACCAGAGGTTCTCCCATCGCCCCCGGTGTGCGTTCTGTGCCTTCGCCACGTGCTTGTGGAAGCGCTCGACGAACGGAATGACGTTACCGTGCCGGTCGAAGATGTCCGTGTGGTGATGGTTCGACTCCGCAGTCGTCATCATCACGTCGATGCCGAAGCGCGCCGCCGCCTCTCCCAGGCAATACGTGAACACGTTGTTCGTCACCTCGTCGGGGCGCAGCAAGAACTGTCGTTGCGTGCACCGACGGGTGATCTTGTAGAAGCTGCCCGGGAGGACCTGTCGCGGCAACGTCACGGCGGCACCTTCGGTCGCTCACCAGCATCCGCCGTGCCACCCGCAAGACGCGAATCCTCCGTCGTGCGCGGCCGGTTGCCCGGCCGCAGCGTCCGTGTCTCGGCCGTGTCTGGCCGAGATACGGACACTCCTCCTCTTCGGCGACGAGGGGTCCGAAATCGGAGTAGCTTCGGAAGGAGCTATCCGCTCCGCAGGCTCTCTCTTCGTCTCCAAACCCAAAAAGTGCCGCTCGTAGTGCGCAGTGATACATCTCGTCTGTTCTCGGAACTCGTGCCTCGCCCACTTCTCAGCCAACGGCGCGTCCATGTCGAATTCTCTGAGTCGCATGTTGATTCCCAGCTGATCCGGACCCCGCGCGGCCGTTTTTCTCAAAACCATTCGCCCCTCGCAGGCTGACTTTCTCAAAACCATTCCCCCCTGCCGGCCCGTGACAGAGCCCGCCTCGACCGTCGGTCGATGGCGTACCGCGAGGTCACGATGGTCGAGATCAAAGAAGTGCTCCGGCTCTGGCGGGCCGGGGGCAAGAAGAAGCGGATCGCCGCCCAGCTGACGCTGGACGTGAAGACGGTCCGCCGGTACGTGGCCGCCGCCGAGAGAGCTGACCTAGCCGGCTCAAGTACCGCGAGACGCCACGTGTGCCGCGAGTTCCTGAATCGGTCTCGCGCCAGCGCGAGGAGCCGAAATGAACTCAATATGATTGAGTTGCGCAGCCAACTCTTCGCCTATGCCTCCTTCGACCACAAGCCAAGCCAGCTCTTCCGTTTCCCGACCTTCAGGCAACAGAGCAAAGACCTGAGGGGAAACGACTAGTCCGATGCCTCCATTTGTCAAATCGACATACATGAGTTGTGACGCGTCCAGTGTGCGACTCCCGACCTCCAGGTTAAATGCAAAGCCCCTGGCGGGCTTGAGCGCAACAACCTGCCATCCCGGCGTCCCCACTAGCATGTTGACTACATACCGTGCCATCTGAAAGGCCTCAGGATCCGAGAATGCCGTCACAACCATCTCGCGTGCTGTGCCATCTGCTTCATCTGCAACCTCTACGCCTAGGCGGCCATCACGCTCGATGAGATGTTCGCCAATCTCATCGGCCGCCTCGTCTGGTGGCAACTGCAGAAGTCGCGACGAGGCATTCTTGAACCACTTCACAAACTCAAGCAGCGCAGCTTCCTTCTTCATTGGGGCCTTGATCCCGGCGAATTGATCTTATTGTAGTTGCTCGGATTCTGCGGTCCGCCGTCTGCATTGAGCCGTTGCGCTTCCTGCGCAAATGCGTCAGCGTCGGTATCAGCAGGTGTGTGATCGATATCTGTCACAGGGTCTTTGTTCTCACGAGACACGCGCCGCGCCGACCGACGGGCTCGGTCAGTGCTTCCTTTGCCGTGATACTTCTTACCGCTTTGGTGTTTGGTCGTATAGCTGCCGTTATCGGCCTTGTTCAACTTGATGTGCTTGGTCGTACCAACCTTTAGAGAAACCTTGCAGGGACCATTGTGGACCAAGGTTGCGAAGTTGCCAACGTAGTAGGAGTGAAATTCATCAACTTCGATGTTGTAGACCGTCTCTTGAAGTCCAGTGGGACTGATTTGATTCACCGTGCCCCACTCACTACTCCCGAAGAGGATCTCGTCACCGGGCACGAGGAAATCGACGGTTACCCAGCCGCGCTGAGTCCAGAAAGGATGGTCATCCGTGGTGCGGAGCCTTTCATCGTCGCCCGTGGCCCTCGCGACGAAGACGTCGAGAGTGGGGCGGCCATCCCGGCTGTACAGTTCCGTGTGCCGCGCCAGCTGATCTGAGTGACTTATAGAGTCCTAATTGCCTAGCACCGGCTCCCTTGTTGGACGAATAGCAGTCCTCGTTCTTCCAAGCCTGTTTCGATGGCAACGCGACGCGCTCGCAGCGCTTCGATACCCGC
>JAIOII010000491.1 GCA_019912685.1 Kofleriaceae bacterium | reverse complement strand
GACCGGCGGGCCGGCGTCGCGCGCGCGCGGGCGCGGCGCCTTCTCGTGGCACGCGACGAGCGCGGTGAGCGCGGCGAGTGGCGCGAGCCGGCGATGACTGCGAGCCCAGGCCATGCCGCGATCGACACCCGCGGCGCCCCTCCGTTCCCACCGTATCGGTACCATCGGGCCGCAGGCGCCGGTCCGGACATGGACGTCAGTCCCTCGCGAACCCGGGCCGACGCGCGGTCGGCAAGTGTGCGGTCTCGCTACCTCGGCCAGATGGCACGACCAGTGCAACAGGTCACGACCATGAACAAAGCCCTCGCGATCACGGCTCGAGTCGGTGGTGTAGGTGCCGCGGTGCTGGCCCTGGCGGCGTCGTCGACCGAGGGCGACCGCTCGACCGGCGGCCGCTGCCCCGCCGGCGAGCAGTGCGCCAACGAGACCCCCGAGGGCCTCGCCTTCGAGGGCGCGCAGGTGAGCTGGTTCATCGGCAACGGCGTCGCCAACACGGCGGTCGGCGGCGCCCAGACGATCGACATCATCGACAACGTCGACGAGCGGCCGCTCACGTGGGCCTTCGAGCCCAAGGTCACGAGCACCGCGCACCGGGTCACGGCGACCGGCGAGGCCTCGGTGATGCTCTCGGCCATCGGCGAGGGCAGCGGTCACCTGCGCATCACGCGCCCCGCGGACGGCTACCTCTACGATCGCCTCCCGATCGCGAGCCGCCCGGTCGATCGCATGCAGGCGCGGCCGTCATTGACGGAGTCGTGGCCCGGTTTCGGTACCGACTCGTGGGCGGCGTACGCCGGCTCGACCATCGACGTCGCCATCGCGCTCTACGACGCGGGCGGCGGCTGGCTCGTCGACGAGACGATGCGCATCACGGCCAGCACGCTCGTCGGCCGCACCGCGTGGGACTCGGTCGAGCTCCGTCCGACCGCCGCCGGCACCACCGACATTCTCGTGGGCGTGGGCGACACCAACGCGACCGTCACGGTCAGCGTCACCGATCGCCTCACGTCGATCACGGGGCCGTCGCCGCAGCAGCGCGGCGTCGACGACACCGCCGAGGTGTGCTTCAACGCCTTCGACGGCACAGTCCGCGTGTTCGGCGCGCCGTACGCGTTCCAGGTCTCCGGTCCGGGCGTCGTCCTGCCGGCCGCGGAGCAGGAGCACCGCTCGTGCGTCGAGGTGCGCGCGACGGGCCTCGGCACGATCGTCGTGTCCGCGTCGGTCGGCAACCTCTCGGCCACGGGCCAGGTCGATGTCACCTCGACGGCGTCACGCGCCGCGATCCCGACCGGCTGGGTCTCGCGGTTCGATCTCGGCGAGCGCGCGATGCAGTGACTACGGCGAGAAGTGGTTCGCCGACCCGGGCCGGTAGGTCGGCGCGTCCTTGCGGATCGCCCAGATGCCGAAGACGAGCATCGCGATGCCGGCGCCGAGCGTGATCGCGCCGGCGGTCGTCATCCCGTCCATGTCCTCGCCGAGCCCGATCGGCAGGAGCACGGCGCCGGTCATCGTCGCGGTGCCGCCGACGGCGGTGCTCACGATGCCCCAGGTGCGCAGCGCGCCGGTGTTGTCCTGGTAGAGGCTGAGCGAGCGCCGGTACACCGTCGTCCCCGGATCGACGTGCACGAGCTCGGTCTCGAGCTGCCCCTTCCCGATCATCGGGAAGGCGAGCAGCACGTTCCCCGACGGGACCTCGAGCAGGCACGGCGCCGCCAGGCAAAACGACTCCGGCTTCTCCGAGAAGCGGTAGCGCACGCGACCGTCGTCGCCGGCGACCGCCGTCGGCTGCATGTGGACGCGGTAGACGGGCATGGGCCCGTCGACCACATCGACCACCAGCCGCCCCATGCCTTCGGCCGGCGCCGGCGCGCTGGTCGCGATCGGCGGCGCGATGGGCTCGGGCGTCGGCGCGGCGGGCAGTTGCCGGACGCATGCGGCGGCGAGCACAGCCACCGCTGCGATCGCCCCCACAGGCTGCGCGAGACGAGTCGACACGAGCTATGATCAGGCTACATCGCCGTCCGGGGGGATGTCACCCATGCGTTCGTGGTTGCTCGCGCTGCTCGTGATCGTCTGCACGGCGTGCTCCGCCGGCGTGAAGGTGCGCGTGCCGGCGCTGAAGATCTCGGTGAAGGCGCGGCCGCCGGTCGTCCACCACGCCGGCGCCACCGGGCAGGCGGGCGGCACCGTGCAGGCGGGCGGCACCGTGCACGTCGACGTCCCGCCGCCGCCGCCACCGCCGCCGGTGCTCGTCGAGCTGCAGGGCGCGTCCGTCGTCGAGTTCTTCGGCATCCCGCTCGACGACGCCGCCGACATCGTCTTCGTGCTCAATCGCTCCGGCTCGATGAGCGAGGCGGCCACCGGCCGCATCGCGCTCATCAACACCGCGCCGCCGCCGCCGGACGCGGCACCTGTGGAGCCTCCACCGCCGCCGCCCGCGTCCGCCTCCGTCACGCCCCGCAAGATCGACGTCGCGCAGGCCGAGCTCGTCGACGCGCTCCAGCGGCTTCCCGCCGGCACGCGGCTCAACGTCATCTTCTTCAACGACGAGATCGAGGCGCTCGCCGCCGAGGTCGTCGCCGTCGACGACACCGGCCGCGCCAGCATGATCGCGTTCGTCCGCGACACGACGCCGACCGGCTCGACGGCGCTCGCCCCCGCGATGCGCCTCGCGTTCCTCATGAACGCGCGCCGCGTCGTCCTCCTCTCCGACGGCCTGGGCAACACGGGCGGCGGCCCGGCCGCGGTCCTCCGCGACGCGCGCGAGGCGATGCGCGGCGGCATCCGCATCGACACGATCGGCCTCGGCCGCAACCAGGACGACGACCTGCTGCGCACCCTCGCCGCCGAGAGCGGCGGCCTCTACCAGCCCCTCTGAGGGGACGCGGCCGTCACGAGCGCGCGTAGGGCCGCGCCACGCGCCCGAGCGTCGTGCCCTGGACGACGATCGAGAAGACCACCACGAAGTACGTGATCACGAGGATCACGTTGCGCTCGGGGCCGGGCGCGATCGAGAGCGCGAGCGCGACGGAGATGCCGCCGCGCAACCCGCCCCAGGTGAGGAGCTTGATCGCGCCCGGCGCGCGCTTCCGGAACTTCGGCATCACGGCGATCGGCGCGGCCACCGACAGGAGGCGCGCGACCAGCACCAGCGGGATCGCCGCGAGGCCGGCCACGATCAGGTCCGTCGTCAGCCGCAGGTGCACCACCTCGAGCCCGATGATGAGGAACAGCACCGCGTTCAGGATCTCGTCGATCAGCTCCCAGAACGTGTCGAGGTGGTCGCGCGTCGTCTCCGACATGGCGAACGCGCGCCCGTGGTTGCCGACGAGGAGACCGGCGGTGACCGCGGCGATCGGCGCCGAGACGTGCAGCTGCTCGGCCGCGACGTAGCCGCCGAGCACCATCGCCAGCGTGATCAAGATCTCGACCGAGTACTGGTCGATGCTGCGCAGGAGCCGGAACCCGATGTAGCCGAGGACGAGGCCGAACAGCGCGCCGCCGATCGCCTCCTGCACGAAGAGGCGCGCCATCGACTGCGTCGAGACGTCCCCACCGGCGATCACCGCCGAGATCCCGAGGAAGATGACGACGCCGACACCGTCGTTGAACATCGACTCGCCGGTGATCGTCACCTCGAGGCTGCGCGGCGCCCTTGCCGCCTTGAGGATGCCGAGCACCGCGATGGGGTCGGTCGGCGAGATGAGCGCCCCGAACAGGAGGCAGTACACGAACGGCGTGGGCAGCCCGACCGCGTCGAGGAGCACGTAGCTGGCGCCACCGACCGCCGCCGTCGACACCGCCGTGCCGAAGAGGGCGAGCACGCCGATCGGTACGCTGAACTCCTTCAGATCGGAGAGGTCGACGTGCAGCGCGCCGGCGAACAGGAGGACGCCGAGCATCCCGTGCAGGAGCGCGTCGGGCAGGTTGACCTGGTCGAGGAGCGCCTCGACGCGCGGCGCGACCTCGGTGACCCCGACGCCGTCGAGCGCAAGGACCACCGCGCTGCCGGCCAGCGCCGTCACCATGAGGCCGATCGCGGACGGGAGCCGCAGCACGCGCGCGTTGAAGTACGCGAACGCGGCCGTCAGCGAGATCAGGATCGACGCCACCTCGAAGTCGGACACGGAAGCCCATCATACTCCCCCGGGCTGCAGTACCGTCGGCCATGGCCTACGACGAGCGACTGGTCGAGCGGCTGCGCGAGGTGCTCGCGACTCGCGACCGGATCTCCGAGAAGAAGATGTTCGGCGGCGTCGCGTTCCTGCTCGACGGCAAGATGTTCCTGGGCGTGAACGCCGGCGACCTCATGGTGCGCGTCGGGCCCGCGGGCTACGAGCGCGCGCTCGCGCGTCCCCACGCGCGCCCGATGGACTTCACCGGCCGCCCGCTCACCGGCTACGTCTACGTCGCCGAGCCCGGCTACCGCGGCGCGGGGCTGGCGCGCTGGGCCAACGAGGCCGCCGACTTCGTCGCGACCGTGCCCGCCGCGAAGAAGCCGCGCCCGCCGCGGCCACGCGCGCGCCCGCCCCGACGTCAGCCGCGGACGCGGAACTCGCCGAGCAGGTAGGTCGTGCCGTTCACGATCGCGTCGACACGGTGCGCGCCCGGGTAGTGCGTGCGGGTCGTCAGGTTCGCGAACGACACCTTCGCCTCGAGGCGCGCGCGCTCGCGCGGCGCGAGCTGGAGCGCCTTCAGCTTGAACACCTTCGGCCGGCGCTCGCCGCGTTTCTTCACGAAGTGCACCGCGAAGTCGACGGCGAGGTCCTGCGCCTTCCGCGCCGTGCTCACCAGCTCGAACGAGAGCCGCAGCTCGCCGCCGATGCGCACGTGCGTCGTGGGGAGCTGCACCTGCTCGATCGCCACCGACGGCTCGCCGCCGAACCCGAGCACCGCGAGCGCGCCCGGGTGCCCCGCCTTCACCAGCGAGCGCAGCGCGTGCTTCACGATCCAGCGCCGTCCGGGCGGCGCCTCGTCGAGCCAGCGCCGGCACGTCGCCACCGCGACCTCCGGGTGATCCTTCGCGATGTCGTTCAGGTTGTTGGCGACCGACCGCTGCACGTAGCGCTCGCCGTCGTCCTTCAGGAGCTCGAGCAGCGCGAGCACCGGCGCCGGATCGCGCTGGAAGTCGCGCAGCCGCGGCGCCCAGGGCAGGCGCGGGCGGGTCCCCTCGGAGACGAGCCGCCGTACGTGCACGTTCGGATCGCGCGCCCACACCCGGAGCCGCGCCAGCGTGCGCTCGCGGTGTCGCTCGAGGAACGGCCGGATGCACCACTCGGCGGTGAACCGCTGCGTGAGCGCGTGCTGCACGCGCATCGCCGCCTCGAAGTCGTCGAGCCCGTACGTCCCGACGAAGACGACGTGCGGCAGGAAGCGAAACGGCGCCATCCCGGCCCCCTCGGTGCCGGCTTGCTCGGGGCCGAGCGACCGCTCGATCACGTCCGCCGCCGTCGCGAAGTCCTCCGGCAGGTGCCGCCGCATCACCTCGGCGAGGTGGGCGCCGCGCGCCATCAGCTCGAGCTCGCCGAGGCCACGCGTCCCGTCGGCCACGAACCGCCGCACGTCGAGCCGCGGGTACGCGCCGCGGAGCGACTCCGCGATCCCGCGGACGACGTGGGCGTCGAAGAAGTGCTTGAGCGGCTCGGCCATGGCGATCGAGTAGCGCGGGTGCGTGACAGAACCTGACAGCTTTCTGCCCGCGGCGATCCGCCGCACCCGCGAAGCGCCGGCGCTAGCATCGGAATCCCGCATGAAGCGCTGGCACCTGGTCGAGCTCGAGGATCTACCCTGGATCCCGCGCGTCATCCGCGACGGCGCCACCGACATCCTCGACTGGATGTTCGCCAGGCTGAAGATCTACGAGCCGGTGGTCGACCGCCTGCGCGCGACCCTCGACGCCACGGGCCGGCGCGACATCGTCGACCTCTGCTCGGGTGGCGCCGGCGGCGCGATGCAGATGGCCGGCTACCTCCGCGCGAGCGGCGACACCGCCACGCGCATGACGCTCACCGACCGCTATCCCAGCGCCCACGCGGCGGCGCGCATCGACGCCATGGCCGACGCGCGCCTGCGTTACGAGCGCGCGCCGGTCGACGCGCTCGCCGTCCCGCGCGAGCTCGGCGGCGTGCGCACGATGTACAGCGCGCTCCACCACTTCCGCCCCGCCGACGTGAAGCGCCTCGTCGCCGCCGCGGTCGCCGATCGCGCGCCGCTCGCCTTCTTCGACATCGCCGCGGCGCCCGCGCTGCGCAGGATGCCCGGCGTGCTCGTCCCGATCGCGGCCCTCGTCAACTTCGTCATGATCCTCGCGCTCGTGCCGTTCCTGGTGCCGTTCGTCCGCCCGTTCCGCCTCTCGCGCCTCGTCTTCACGTACGTCCTCCCGCTCATCCCGATCCTCTACGCGTGGGACGGCATGGTCTCCGCGCTGCGCGCCTACACCCCCGAGGAGCTCGCCGCGCTCGCGCGCGAGGTCCCGGGCGCCGATCGCTACATCTGGGACGCGGGGCGCGCCGGCTCCGGCGTGCGCGCGGTGCTCTACCTCACCGGCCGCCCCGCCTGATCACGTCATCTCCGCGGCCACCCGCGCCACCTCCTCGCGCAACCAGCGATGGCCGGGGTCGTGGCGGTGGAGCTCGTGCCAGCCCTGGTGGATCGTGAAGCCGGGGATCTTGATCGGCGGCGTGACGGTGCGGAGCGCGTGGCTCCTGCCGTACTCGGCGGCGAGCCGGGCGGGGATCGTGGCCACGTACGGCGTTCCGGCGAGCAGGTGGGGCACGACCAGGAACGTCGGCGCCTGCACGGCGACGCGGCGCGGAGGGCGCCGCAATCGCGCCAGCACCTCGTCGACGATCGCGCCCGGCTCCTCGCGCGGGGCGACCACGACGTGCGCCATCTCCGCGAAGCGGTCGGCGGTGAGCCGCGTCGGGTTGTCGGCCGACAGCACGCAGACGTAGTCGTCGCTGTAGAGCGGCGTCCACACGATGCCCGCGCCCGAGGCGTGCCGCGGCGCCAGCAAGAGATCGACCTCGCCGCGTTCGAGCCGCTCGTCGTTGGCCCGCGACGGATGGCGGATCTCGAGGTCGATGCCCGGGGCGCGCCGGGCGAGCCGCCGCGCGAGCGGGGCGAGCAGCGCGACCTGCGGGTAGTCGAACGCGACGACGCGGAAGCGCCGGCGCGAGGTCGCCGGATCGAAGGCGCCGCGATCGCCCAGCAACGCCTCGAGCTCACCGAGCCGTTGCCGTAGCGGTGCCGCCAGCTCGGTCGCGAACCGGGTCGGCGCCACGCCGCGGCCGCGGCGGACGAACAGCTCGTCGCCGAAGGCGTCGCGCAGCCTCGCCAGCGACCGGCTCACCGACGACTGCGTCACGCCGAGCTGCCGGGCCGCCGCCGTCACGCTCCCCGTCTCCAGCAGCGCGTGCAGCACGACCAGCAGGTTGAGGTCGGTCGACAATACATGCGTCAGCAGCATACCTTCTATGAGTGTCATGCCATGGACGGATGAATGTCCAGCCCGCACGTTGGAGGCGTGACGGACTTCTCCACTCATCCCGGATTCGCGAAGGTCTTCAGCGATCGCCTCACGCTGGGGGTCTTCTTCCCGATCGAGGCGTACACCGGCGACGTCCCCCGCATGGAGGACCAGGAGGACCTGGCGGAGGCGGTCGAGGCGCTCGGCTTCGACGCGCTCTGGTTCCGCGACGTGCCGCTGCGCGATCCCACCTTCGGCGACGTCGGACAGATCTACGACCCGTGGGTCTACCTCGCGCACATCGCGGCGCACACGCGCGCGATCGCGCTCGTCACCGGGGCGATCGTCTTGCCCCTCCGGCATCCGCTGCACGTCGCCAAGGCCGCCGCCTCCGTCGACCGGCTCTCGGGCGGCCGCCTCGTGCTCGGCGTCGCCACCGGTGACCGCCTCGGCGAGCTCGTCGCGTTCGGCATCGATCCCGACCGCCGCGGCGAGCTGTTCGAGAGCCATCTGCGGGCGATCCGCGACGCCTGGCGCGAGGCGCTCGCGCTCGACGTCCTGCCCAAGCCACCGCTCGGCGACATCCCCGTGATGATCACCGGCCGCGTGCGTCACCATCTCGACTGGATCGCCGCGCACGCCGACGCCTGGGCGACCTACCCGCGGCCTCTCGCGGCGCAGGCCGCGCTCGTCGCCGAGTGGCAGCGCGCATCCGCGGGGAAGCCCTTCGCGCAGTCGCTCTACATCGACCTCGATCGCAGCCCGTCGGCGCCACCGCGCCAGATCCACCTCGGCTGGTCGCTCGGCCGCGACGCGCTCGTGCAGCTGCTCGTCGAGCTCCGGCGTGCCGGCGTCGGCCACATCGCCCTCAACCTCAAGTACGGCCGCCGCGCCGCGGCCGACGTCGTCGACGAGCTCGGCAACGAGGTCCTGCCGCGCGTGCGGAGCGTCGACGCCGTCTCCCACACGCCCGCGCCATGAGGGTCCATCGCTTCGAGCCGAAACCAACATCCTCGCGGCGGTCGTTGGTCGGGGCGTCTGCGATCGTCGAGCCCCACACCGTCGGGGAAAGGATCGCTCACCATGAAGCTCTTGCCGATCACCGTGTCGCTCGCGCTCGCCGGCTGCGTCGTCGACGAGGACCCCGCCACCGAGACCGGCGCCGCCGAGCTCGTGATCCCGACCGAGCCGACGACGCTCGTCCGCCACGGCAGCGGCAAGTGCCTCGACGTCTACGCCGCCGGAAACGCGAACGGCACCAGGATCAACCAGTGGACGTGCAACGGCACGCCCGCCCAGGTCTTCACGCTCGAGGATCGCGGCGGCGGCACCTTCCGCTTCCGCAACCCGAGCTCCGGCAAGTGCCTCGACGTCGCGGCGGGCGGCCGCGCGAACGGCACGAAGATCCAGCTCTGGTCGTGCAGCACCTCGTCGAACCAGAAGTTCGAGGTCGAGGATCTGGGCAACGGCTACGCCCGCGTGCGCCATCCCGCGTCGGGCAAGTGCGTCGACGTGCACGCCGCCTCGAACGCCGACGGCGCGCAGGTCCAGCTCTGGACGTGCAACGGCACCTCCGCCCAGGCGTGGACCTTCGGCACCTCCGCGCCGCCGCCACCGCCGCCCGAGAACGACGACGACGACGACCTCACGTGGCGCACCGCCAACCTGACCAACTTCACGTCGTACCCCGAGCCCGGCAGCGAGGAGTGCGAGGACTACAACGGCTGCATGTGGGCCGGTTACTTCGCCTTCGTCGACGGCCAGATGCCGCTGTCGTGGGTCATGTCCCACGACATCGCCGCGGTCCACTCGCGCGACGCCTCCACGTACGCCCTCAAGACCTTGCGCATCCGCCAGGGCTCGCGCCAGCTCGACGTCACCGTCTACGACATGTGCGCCGACTCCGACTGCGACGGGTGCTGCACGCGCAACGCCAGCGAGACCGGCTTCCTCATCGACATCGAGCACTACACGATGCAGCGCTTCGGCTCCGGCCACGGCATCGTCGAGTGGGCCTGCCTCGACTGCGACTGACGCCGCCGACGCCGGGCGACCGGCCGTGCGCCAGCGCCCGCCGTGGTCGCAGCGCACGCGGATCCGGCGCTGCTCCCGGGTTTTCGATGGCGATCGGTTTGCATGGCACACCTCCGTGCCCGCGATCCGCGCGCTCCCGCTGCTCCTCCTCGTCGCCTCCGCCGTCGCGCTCGCCTGCGGCCCGCGCAACCTCACCACCATCCGCTTCCCGCGGACCACCGAGACCATCCTCAACCCCGAGCGCGGCCTCTTCGTCGACATCGACCTCCTCCACGGCCGCGACTTCCGCCACGTCCGCGCCGACGGCTACACGCTCGGCTTCGCCTACGTCCGCCTCGATCCGTGGCGCACCGTCGCGCTCCCGCCCGAGCTCTTCGCCAGCCTCGCCGCCGGCTTCGAGGCGGCGCGCGACGCCGGCATCAAGGTCATCGTCCGCTTCGCGTACAACAAGGACGAGTACGGCCTCGACGCGCCGAAGTGGGCGGTCCTCGCCCACATCCAGCAGCTCACGCCGGTGCTCCGCGAGAACGCCGACGTGATCGCCGTCTTCGACGCCGGCTTCATCGGCGCGTGGGGCGAGTGGCACACGTCGGCGTACGGCCTCGACAACCAGGCCGATCGCGGCGACATCCTCTGGGCGATCCTTCACGCGTTGCCGCCCTCGCGCAGCACCATGGTGCGCGCCCCGATGTACAAGGTCGCCGCCTACGGCGACGCCGTCCACGAGCACGCGTTCAACGGCTCCGACGCCTCGCGCGTCGGCCACGTCAACAGCTGCTTCCTCGCGAGCGACACCGATCTCGGCACGTACGCCGATCCGATCGAGCGCTGGAAGGAGTACCTCGCGCGCGACGGCCTCGCGACGCCGGTGGGCGGCGAGACCTGCGCCGTCGCGCCGCCGCGCACCGACTGTCCGACCGCGCTCGACGAGCTCCGCCGCCTGCGCTGGTCCTTCCTCAACGCGCAGTATCATCCCGACGTGATCGCCGGCTGGCGCGCGCAGGGCTGCCTGGGCGAGATCCGTGATCACCTGGGCTACCGCCTCGAGCTCGAGGCCGTGTCGTTCTCCAAGCAGGTCACCCCGGGCGGCGCGCTGGACGTCGAGATCCGCCTCCGCAACACCGGCTACGCGCCGCTCTACAACGCGCGCCCGGTCTACCTCGTCCTCGACGACGGCGAGCCGCTGCTCCTCCCCGACGACCCGCGCCGCTGGAAGCCGGGCCCCGTCACGATCCGGGCGCGCATCGAGCTCCCCCACGCGCTCGCCCCCGGGCCGCACCGCCTGTCGCTCTGGCTCCCCGACGCCGACCCTCGCCTCCGCACGCCCGCGCGCGCGCCGCTCTACTCGGTCCGCATCGCCGGCGCCCGCTGGGACGAGACGACCGGCGTGAACCTCCTCACCGACGCGCTCGTCGTCCCGGCGCCGCGCTGAGATCACGCGCGATGCGCACCGCGGCCCACGGCCCGAGCACGAGCGCGCCGGCGCCGCCGCCGTAGAGCATCAGCCATGCCCACCACGCGGGCCTCGCGTACACGGCGAGGAGGACGCCGATCACGGTGACGGCGATCGCCATGCCGTTCAGCGCGCCGATCACCTTCGTGCGGCTGCGGATCGGTGAGCGCGAGTCCTCCGAGCCGAGGTCGCCGCCACCCGCGACGAGCATCACGACCACCAGCAGACCCACGGTCGCGTAGAGTAGCCAGTACCCGGCCACGCGCAGCATCCCGCCAGTCGTAACGCGCGTCACGCCCGGCTGCAACGGAACGGCCGCGGGTCCGACGGCGCCCGGCGACTTCGCGTCAACGATCGCAGCGCCCGCGGGCACCCACCTGTATGCTGCCATCGTCGCTGCCGGGAGGCCCCATGTCGATCTTGCGCTCGTCTGCTCCGCTCGCGCTCGCGCTCCTCACGCCGCTCGCCGTCACCGCCTGCGGTGACTCCGAAGACGGCGACGACCTCCTCGCGCCGCCGCCGCCGGGGCAGGGGGTCCAGTTCCGCATGGAGACCACGATCCCCGCCGGCGTCGAGGGCGAGTGGTGCCAGTTCCTGACCGGCCCCGCCGCCGAGATGTGGATCGAGCGCGACGAGGTCCGCTTCACCGAGGGCAGCCACCACGTCCTCCTCTACGAGACCGGCTACGCCCAGATCCCGACCGTCAAGCTCGACGGCACGCGGGTCGACACCAGCGGCGTCTTCGACTGCAGCGACGGCCCGACGGCCGGCTGGAACATCACCAAGCTCCTCGGCGGCTCGCAGAACGCGACCGGCGACTCGCTCCTCGCCTTCCCCGACGGCGTCGCGATGCACGTCGCGGCCGGATCGGTGGTGCTCATGAACGCGCACTACCTGAACGCCACCGACGCCGACCTGCGCCCGATCGCCGCCATCAACCTCTGGACCCGCCCCGCCGCCGAGATCGAGACGGAAGGCGACCTCCTCTTCCTCTACAACCCGCTCATCAAGGTGCCCGCGAACGGCACGGGCCGCGCGCGCTGGCGCTGCCCGGTGCACGAGGACATCACCATCTCCAACGTCCAGTCGCACATGCACAAGCGCGGCACGGGCTACAGCGCGGCGGTCACCGGCCAGGCCGCGTTCTACGAGAACGATCGCTGGGAGGGCGTCCCGGTGACACGCTTCGAGGGTGGGCTCACCGTCACCGCGGGCTCGACGCTCGACTACTGGTGCGACTACGAGAACCACGAGGCGCGCGACGTCTACCAGGGCGCGCGGACCACCGACGAGATGTGCATGCTGATCGGCTCGTACTATCCGGCCAACCCGCGCACGTCGAACTGCGAGCTCGCCACCGGCGGCTTCGGCGGCGAGTGGGTCGGCAACGGCACGGCGACCTGCGCCGACACGTACACGTGCATGCAGACCGCCACCCAGGCCGCGGACGTCGTGCGCGCCGTGACCGACTGCATCGACGCCGCGTCGCCTTCGGTCGCCGCCGAGTCGTCGGCCGTGCTGCGATGCCTCGCCAACTCGGACGACCCGGCGACCGAGTGCCAGGCGGCGATCACGGCGTGCCAGGCGCTCTGAACCGCGGCAAGGTCACGGATACGAGAGGAGCACCTTCATGAAGACCTTCCTCGCGATCTACACCGGCACCGCCGAGAAGCTCGAGCAGTTCAAGCAGCTCCCCGAGGAGGAGCGTTCGCGCCGCGAGACCGCCGGCGTCAAGGCCTGGATGGAGTGGGGCGCCCGGCACGCCGCGGCCATCGTCGACGACGGCGCGCCGCTCGGGAAGACCAAGCGCATCACGTCCGCCGGCATCGCCGACATCCGCAACAACATCGCCGGCTACGTGCTCGTGCAGGCCGAATCACACGAGGCGGCGGCGCGCCTCTTCCTCGAGCACCCGCACTTCACGATCTTCCCCGGCGACGCCGTCGAGATCATGGAGTGCCTGCCGATGCCGGTGTAGCCGCCGCGCCGAGCTGCCACTTGGTCCGCGTGTACGCGACGCGGAAGCCGTTGCGCTCGGCGTTGCGCTGCGACTGCGACCCGACGGCGGCGACCATCATCGCGAGGTCGCAGCCGCGCGCCCGTGCGTCCCGCAGCCGCGTCGCG
>JAIOII010000490.1 GCA_019912685.1 Kofleriaceae bacterium | reverse complement strand
CGCGCCGTCGCGCGCGGCGGCGCACGACGCGGCGAGCCGGGCGCGCGTCCTGGCCGGCGACGTCGTCGATCGCGCGACGATCGACGCGGTGCAGATCCTCGGCGGCTACGGCTTCGTCAACGACTACCCCGTCGAGAAGCTCATGCGCGACGCTCGGCCGTTCGCGCAGCTCCTCGGCGACGAGCGCTTCGATCGCATCCTCGCGGTGCGCGCGGCACAGGGAGAATGAAGATGGACATCTTCCACGACAACCCGATGCTCGCCGGCGTGCGCCAGATGCTCGGCGCGTTCGCGACGCAGCAGATCCGGCCGATCGCGGCGACGCACGACCGCGAGGAGTCGATGCCCTGGGACCTGATGCGGAAGGCGCAGGGTTTCGGCATGACGCAGACCGCGGTCGTCGACGGACGGAAGGCGCTGACCGGGAAGGACGACGACGGCGACGACGGCAAGGACGGCAGCGCGAAGAAGCCGAAGAGCCAGGCGCGGCTGGGGGTGGCCGGCTCCGAGGAGCTGGCGTACGGGTGCGCGGGCATCTGCCTCGCGATCGGCGGCAGCGGCCTGGCGGCGTCGCCGGTCGCGCGCATGGGCACCGAGGAGCAGAAGCAGGAGTTCCGCCGGCTGCTCAAGGGCGACGACGAGAAGGGCCACATCCGCGTCGCGGCGATGGCCTTGTCGGAGCCGTCGACCGGCAGCGACATCTCCGGGCTGTCGACGACGGCGCGGCCGGACGGCGACCATTACGTGATCAACGGCCACAAGCAGTGGATCACGAACGGCCAGAGCGCGTCGGTGTACGTCGTGTGGGCGAACACGGATCCGTCGGCGGGGCGCGCGGGCGTGCGCGGCTTCATCGTCGCGCGCGGGACGCCGGGGCTGGTGCCGGGGCGGAAGGAGACCAAGCTCGGCATCCGCGCCTCGGAGACGGCGCAGGTCCACTTCGAGGACTGCCGCGTCCACAAGGACATGATGCTGGGCGCCGGCCAGTCGAGCGAGGGCCTCGGCGACACGAAGAAGATGCTCGACTCGACGCGCCCGATGGTCGGCGCGCAGGCGGTCGGCATCGCGCGCGCCGCGTTCGAGTACCTGGTCGAGCGCGTGCAGGGCGGGACGATGCAGGGGACGCCGCTGGCGCAGCACCAGCGCGTGGCGTTCGAGCTGGCGGAGATGGAGATGGAGATCCAGGCCGCGCGTGCGCTCGTGCACAAGGCGGCGTGGATGGCCGACCACCACATGGACAACGTGCGCATGGCGTCGATCGCCAAGGCGTACGGCGCCAAGGTCGCGCAGGACGTGACGTCGCGCGCGCTGACGTTGCTCGGCGAGGAAGCCCTCGAGCCCGGCCACCCCGTCGAGAAGTGGTACCGCGACGCAAAGATCTACGACATCTTCGAGGGCACCGCGCAGATCCAGCGCCGCATCATCGCGCGCTCGATCTTCGGCGTGAACCCGACCTGAGCCGCACAGCGGCTCGACGAGCCGGGGCGTCAGCCCGCGACCATCTGCTTGAACCGCCGCAGGTACTCGACGAAGCGCGGCGACACCGCGAGCTCCGCGTACTCGGCCGGCGACAGCGGCGGCCGCCGCGGCTCCCACGGCTCGCCGCGCGCCGCGCTCTCGCGCACGTGCCAGACCAGCAGCCCGTCGGCCGCGAGCGTGGAGTCCCTCTTCGTCCTGCGACGGTTCTCCACGAGGAAGTACTCCGTCGCCGGAACCGGCGCGCCGAGGAATATCCGCAGGGCGAAGGGATTCTCGGTCGAGTTCGGCACGTTCACCGTCACGGGCGACGGCGTACCGAAGACCCGCGTGGGCTCGATCCAGCCGAGCTTGG
>JAIOII010000489.1 GCA_019912685.1 Kofleriaceae bacterium | reverse complement strand
GGCCTGGGGGTAGGGCGGCCACCAGGATCCGCGCCGCCTTGCCGGTCACGTCCCGCAGGATCTTCCAGACCTCCGCACGGATGCGGAAATCAAGCCACGGGAACTCCGTCACCTTGAACTGCGCGTCTCCCTCGGCGTGCGCGCGCTTCTCGATCCGGGCGATCGCCTCGCTCACCTTGAGCGCGCGCTGCTCCAGCTTGCGCAGCTTGCGGTTGAGCTTGCTCTGGTGGACGCCCTCGGTGGACGGTGGGCCCGGGATGCGGCCCTTGGCGAGCTCTTCGGCGCGACGCGCGCCCTGATGCGCGTGCGCCGCGGCCAAGAGGTCGCCAGCCGCCGCCGGATCCCCCTGCGCGGACAGCGCGCGGGCGGCCAGCTCGGCGAGGATCTGCTCGACGGGGCGCTCGTCCTTGCGCGGCGGCCCCTTCACGGCGCCCTCCGCGCGATGCGCACCGGACGGATCGCGGCCTTCGCGCCCGAGGTCTTGGGCACGCGGTCACGCGCGACCGCGCGGGCGATCCGCGACCTGACCGTGAGCGCTTCGCCCCGGACGGATCGCGATCGGCCGGCGGGCGCGGGTGACGTCGAGGTCACCGTCCCGAGGCGCAAGAGACAAAGCTCCCCCACCGTCGGAATTCGGTTGACCTCGGGATGGCAATCCCCTAGCGTCAACTCGTCCGCCGTCACGTCAGCGTCGCCCTCAGTCTCCCGCCGGCAAGCAAGAGGACTGAGGGTTTCGCGTTTTAAGGGCCCAGGTTCCTCGCTACTCGCTCTCCATGGCCTCCCCGTGAGGCCGAGGGCATGCGCCCCCGAGGCCCTTATCCGCAGCGGGATCCAAGCCCGCAAGGGAATTCGCGCGCCGAGCCCTGCGAATCCAACTCGCAAGCTCGAAATTCCCGAGAAATCCGCGGATCGCTCGATCGCCCGAGGCGATCGCGAGGCGATCGGATCGAATTGCCAGCGGCACCCAGACGATCGCGAGGCGGGGCAGGGAAGGGCGGTGTGCACTTGCGGTCCCAAGCCGGCCGAGGACGGATCTCGGCATTCGGCTCAGGCCCGCAGCGACACGCACGGGGGCTCCTATAGGTTAATCCCGTCGAGCCCTCGAAACCGGGCAGGGGCACCCTGCGAAAGCTCACACGGCTCGCGACGCTCTTTGGTTTAGGGCTTGAGAAAGCCCGCTTGCGCGGCTTGGCGAAGGTACTCGAGCAAGCGCGCGAACAGCGCGAGCAGCTCGGCCTCCGAGTCCACCGGGCCTCCCGCGAGCGCCTCGAGCTTCTGGCGCGCCTCGGTCGAGACGACGAACGCGCCCCCGACGCGCGCCGCCGCCGCCCGTGAGTGCTCGTAGCGCTCGACGATCGACGTGAGCGCGTCGGGCCCGAGCTCGAGCTCGCGCATCACCGCGAGCGTGCTCGCGCCCGCGTCGAGCCGCTCGATCACGCGCCGCGCGAGCGCGTCCTCGGCGAGCTCCTGATCGCGCTCGGCGAGGACGAGGAGGCGTGGCGCTACCTGTCGACGCCGATCGATCTCGCGCCGCGCGAGGGCGCGTCGTTCCAGGTCGCGGCGGAGGTGCTCCAGCGCCAGGGCAAGCTCGACCAGGCGCTCGGCCTCTGGTGGCGCGCCTACGCCATCGACGCGACCAACCCGACCTGGCTCCAGCGCGCCGCGCAGGTCGAGCTCGCCCTCGGCCAGAAGGACAAGGCGAAGGCGACGCTGACCAAGATCGCGCGCGGCGCCTGGCACCAGCGCTGGAGCGGCGTGAAGTACTGGGCGGAGAACGCGCTCCGTCAGGAGCGCAACTGACGGGGCGACGGCCCTGACACCGGCGCCGGAGTTGTGACAACCTGCGCGGATGGCACCGCCGTCCGCCGCCGATCTCGAGCTGGCGTTCGTCGACAAGTTCTTCTGGTCGCAGGGCAAGGAGCCCTATCCCGTCCAGGAGCAGGCGATCTCGACGATCGTCGCCGGCAAGAGCGTGCTGGTCACGGTGCCGACCGGCACCGGCAAGACGCTCATGGCCAAGGCCGGCATCTTCGCCGCGCTCGCCCGCGGGCAGAAGGTGATCTACACGACGCCGCTCCGCGCGCTCACCGAGGAGAAGTTCCGCGAGCTGTCGGACGACTTCGGACCGGAGAACGTCGGGTTCGCGACCGGCGACTACAAGGTCAACCGCGACGCGCCGATCCAGGTCGAGGTCGCCGAGATCCTGTGGAACCGGATCGTCGGCGAGAAGAACGTCGCGCCCGCCGACCTCGTCATCATGGACGAGGGCCACTACTTCAACGACCCCGAGCGCGGCTACGTGTGGGAGCAGTCGATCATCGGGCTCGATCCGCGCGCGCAGCTCGTCGTCCTGTCGGCCACGGTCGGGCACCCGGAGCGCTTCTGTCACTGGGTGCACCTGACCCGCAAGGTCGAGATGCACCTCATCGACTCGCGCGAACGCAAGGTGCCGCTCGAGCACCAGTTCCGCGAGGAGCTGCTCCTCGACACGGTGAAGGACCTGTCGTGGAAGGGCGACGTCCCGGCGATCATCTTCGTGTTCGGGCGCGAGGCGTGCTTCGACGTCGCGCGCCTGCTCAAGAGCTGCCGGCGCTTCACCTCCGACGAGGAGAAGGCGGAGGTCGAGAAGCGCTGCGACGAGGTGTTCCTCCAGGGCGGCGTGGCCAAGGAGCTGCGGCCGCTCCTCACCCACGGCATCGGCATCCACCACGCCGGCATCCTCCCGCGCTACAAGCAGCTCGTCGAGGAGCTCGCCCTCGAGCGCCTGATCAAGTTCGTGGTCTCGACCGAGACGATCGCCGCCGGCATCAACCTGCCGGCGAAGACCGTCGTGTTCCCGGCGCTGCGCAAGTTCATCAAGAAGGAGCCGCGCATCGTCACGCCGGCCGAGTACCACCAGATGGCGGGGCGCGCCGGGCGGCCGCAGTTCGACGACAAGGGGCTCGCGATCACGCTCGCGCCCGAGGAGATCACGGTCGATCTGCGCAAGGAGCTGAAGGACGCCGGCAAGCGCGGCGCGATCGACGAGGTCAAGATCAAGAAGACCGTCTACGGGCGGGCGCGCAACGATGCCCAGCGCAAGGGCGAGCTCATCTGGACGCCCGAGGTCCACGCCGACCTCGTGCGCGGCGAGCCGGCGGAGCTGCGCTCGAAGACCAAGATCACCGCCGAGCAGGTGCTCGCGATCGGGCTGCCCGATCTGACCCGGACCCGGCTGCCGGGCACCCCGCCGCCCGGTGCGGACGCGCCGCCGGCGGCGCCCGCGGAGGCCGTCGACGAGATCGAGGCGTCGTTGCCGCCGTCGATGCGGCTGAACGTCGTGACCGTGATCGATCACCTGCTCATCGACGAGCGGGAGCGGCGCAACCTGCACAAGATGCTGGCCATGCTCGTCGACAACATGAAGGCGGTCGGCGTCATCGACGAGCACGGGCTCCAGGTGAAGGGCCAGATGATCAAGGAGCTGCAGGGGATGGACGGCCTCTTCGTCTATCACGAGCTCTTCAGCCACCAGCTCGGCTACGAGGAGCTGCGCGAGCTGGTCGAGCTCCTCGTCGATCACGACGCGGTCCAGCGCATCTTCGACCGCCGCGCGGAGGACGTGAAGCGCGAGTGGTGCCGCGCCCGCCTGCGCGAGATGCGCATGGAGAACGGTCAGGTCGCGTGGGAGGACGTCGAGGCCGAGTGGGACCGCGATCACCCCTACGTGCCGTCGACGTGCGAGCAGCACCTCGCCGCGTTCCAGGCGCTCGTGCCGCACCCGGAGATCCACGGCGGCAAGAAGCAGAAGCGGCTGTGGGCGACGATGGAGGACTCGAACGTCGGCTTCATGGAGTTCGTCGACAAGGAGGGGCTCGCCCACGAGGAGGGCAACCTCTTCTCGTACCTCGTGCGCTGCATGAACACGGCGCGCAAGCTGGGCGAGGCCTCGGAGCTCGCCGAGCTCGAGACCATCTCCGAGCGCATCCGCAAGGTGCTCGCCGAGGTCGATCGCCGGCTCCTCGACGAGAAGCGGCGCTTCACGTGGTGACCGCCCCCCCGGTTCCCGTCACGGTGCTCACCGGGTTCCTCGGCGCCGGCAAGACCACGCTCCTGTCGGCGCTCCTGCGCCGGCCCGAGCTCGCGGGCACGGCGGTCTTCATCAACGAGGTGGGCGCGATCGCGATCGATCATCACCTCGTGCGCGACGTGAAGGGCGACGCGGTCGTGCTCGGCTCCGGGTGCGTGTGCTGCACGGTCGCGGGCGATCTCGTGCGCGCGCTGCTCGAGCTCGCGGCGCAGGTCGCGCGCGGCGAGGTCCCGCCGTTTGCGCGCGCGCTGGTCGAGACCACCGGCCTCGCCGATCCGACCGGCGTGCTCGCCGCGCTCGTCAACCACCCGCTGATCGCGCGTCACTACCAGCCGGGCGCCGTCGTGACCGCGGTCGACGGCCAGCTCGGGCTCGCGACGCTCGCGCGCCAGCCGGAGGCGGTCGCGCAGGTGGCCCTGGCCGATCGGATCGTCATCACCAAGACCGATCTTGCAGCACCCGACCAGCTCGATGCGCTGGAGGCGGCGCTGCGTGAGAAGAATGCGGGGGCGGCGATCGTGAGGTCGGCCCGGGGTGAGGTCGATCCGGAGGTCCTCCTCGCGCCGGCGCCCGACACCGCCTGGATCGACGCCGCGGCGCGTCGCCCGGTGGCGCACGGCTTCATCTCCACGTTCACGGTCACGTTCGGCCGGCCGGTCCGCATGGGGCCGCTGGGGCTCTGGCTCACGCTCATCACGCAGATGCACGCCGGCGCGCTGTTGCGGGTCAAAGGGTTGGTCGACGTCGAAGGGGAAAGCGCCCCGGTCGTGATCGATTGTGTCCAGCACGTGATCCATCCCGCCCGGCAGCTCCCGGCCTGGCCCGACGACGATCACCGCACCCGCCTGGTGTTCGTGGCGCGCGGGCTCGCGGCGGGGACGATCGCGTCCTTGCGAGCGAGCCTCGCGGACAGCCTGGGCCAGCCCCTCGTCGACTGACGACAGGTCCGGACAGGGCCTGTCGCGGCCGGCGATGAGCGGCGAGCGCCGGTCATCCCACACTGTCCGGTGAGCGGACACGTTCACGCCGAGGCGCAAAGCCTCGGAGGTGCAAACCGCACGTGACAGTCGGTCACGAGCCCCACCCACCTTGGTTCGTTCCGGGTGGGAGTCGAGGTGGTTCGCGGCGCGATCGCCGGTGGCACGCAACCGGCAGAAGGCTTCCGCGCCGGTTCGCACCGCTTCCCACTCAGGAGGAACCCATGACCCGTTTTCCCGCATGGCTCCCCGCAGCACTGATGCTCGGAGCTTGCACCGTCGACACGACGGTCGAGTCGACCCTCGGTGTCGACGACACGCCCGCTGCTGAAGGCAAGTTCATTCGCGTCGACGAGCCCGTGCCGCGCCGCTACATCGTCGTCTTCCAGGAGCCGAAGGACGCACTCGCGCGCGGCGCCGTGGACGTGAACGCCGACGCGACCCAGCTCGCGACGTCGTTCTCGGCCAACGTGCACGAGACGTGGGAGCACGCGCTCCACGGCTTCGCCGCCGAGATGGACGAGGCCGACGCCGAGCGCATGGCCGAGGATCCCCGGATCGCGTTCGTGCAGGAGGACGGCGTCGTCCACGCCAGCGGGACGCAGAACGGAGCGACGTGGGGCCTCGATCGCATCGATCAGGCGAATCGCCCGCTGTCGGGCTCGTACGTCTACCCGAACGAAGGTTCGGGCGTCACCGCCTACATCATCGACACCGGCATCCGCGTCACCCACCAGAGCTTCGGCGGCCGCGCGCGCGCCGGCTACTCGGCGATCAACGATGGCCGCGGGTCGGATGACTGTCAGGGCCACGGCACGCACGTGGCCGGCACGGTCGGCAGCTCGACGTGGGGCGTCGCCAAGAACGTGCAGCTCGTCGCCGTGCGCGTGCTCGGCTGCAACGGCTCGGGCACCGACTCCGGCGTCATCTCGGGCATCAACTGGGTGGCGCAGAACCGCCAGGGCCCGTCGGTCGCCAACATGAGCCTCGGCGGCGGCGCGTCGTCCGCGACCGACACCGCGATCCGCAACGCGCACAACTCCGGCGTCACCATGGTGGTCGCCGCGGGCAACGAGAACCAGAACGCGTGCAACGTGTCGCCGGCGCGCGCGCCGGAGGCGATCACCGTCGCGTCGTCGACGTCGTCGGACGCGCGCTCGAGCTTCTCGAACCACGGCTCGTGCGTCGACATCTTCGCCCCCGGCTCGAGCATCACCTCGGCGAACTACTCGAGCTCGAGCGGCTCGACGACGATGTCGGGCACGTCGATGGCGAGCCCGCACGTCGCGGGCGCCGCGGCGCTCTACCTCTCGGCGAACCCGAGCGCGACGCCGGCGCAGGTGGCGGCCGCGCTCACGGGCAACGCGTCGTCCGGCAAGATCTCGGGCACGAACGGCTCGCCCAACAAGCTCCTCTACGTCGGCTTCATCGGTGG
>JAIOII010000488.1 GCA_019912685.1 Kofleriaceae bacterium | reverse complement strand
GGCGCGCCGCGTGCGCGGCCGCGTCGCCGCCGTGTTCGCCGACGCGTCGTTCACGTCGGGCAGCTACCTCGACGACGCGAACCTCGCGCTCGTCCCGGCGCGCTGGCTGTACGGCGCGGGCGCCAAGCTCGAGCTCGGCGGCGGCTTCACGATCGCCGTCGAGGTCAAGAACCTGCGCGACAACCGCATCGAGCTCGTCCCGCTCGATCCGCCGCCGCGCCCCGATCTCGCGCGCGTGCCGCGCGCCGTCTCCGACGTGGCCGGGTTCCCCTTGCCCGGCCGCGCCGCCTATCTGCGACTGGACTGGTCTCACTGAGCTCGTCGAGCTCATCGATCCCGAGGAGTCACGCATGTCACGCACGCTCACGTTCGCCCTCGTCGTCCTCGCCGCCGCGTGCGGCGAGGACGAGAACATCCTGCCGTCGGTCGACGCGCCCGCCGTCGACGTCGACGCGTCCGTCGACGCCGACCCGTCGCCGCGCCCGACCGCGGTCGTCGTCACCGGCGACTTCAGCGTCACCGGCGTCCTGTCGACGATCGATGTCGCCACCGGCACGGTCACGCCCAACGCGCTGGCCGGCGTCGCCGGCGGCGAGCCGTGGATCCGCCGCATCGGCGGCGAGCTCTTCATCGTCAACCGCGCGGGCGGCAACAACGTCACGATCGTCGGCGGCTCGCCGCTCGGCTTCGTCGATCAGTTCGGCACCGGCGCCGGCACGAACCCGCAGGACGTCGCCGTCGTCGGCAACAAGCTGTACGTGCCGGTATTCGACGGGATGGGCGGCCTGCGCGTCATCGATCGCACGACCCGCATGATCACGTCCGTCACCATCGACGTCGACCCCGACGACGTCCCCAACTGCGTGTCGGCGTACGCCGTCGGCGATCGCGTGTTCGTCGCGTGCGACCTCTTCGACGCCAACTTCGTCCCGCGCGGCCCGGGCAAGATCGCTGTGATCGACACGACCGACGACTCCGTCGAGACGACGTTCGATCTCGGCAGCGCGAACCCGTTCGGCCGCTTCGTGCGCTCGCCGGAGGGCAGCATGTTCGGCGGCGACCTCCTCATCCCGACCGTGCCCGACCTCCGCAACTACACGAACGGCTGCCTCGAGCGCGTGAGCGTCGGCGCGACGCCCGCCGCCAACGGCTGCGCGGTCACCAACGCGACGCTCGCGGCGTACGTCGCCGCCGTCGACGTCGCTCCCGACGGCGCGACCCTGTGGCTCGCCGCCATCGCGCTCAACAGCGACTTCTCGAACAACTTCGGCCGGCTCCGCCCGATCGATCTGTCGAACGGCACGCTCGGCGCCGAGATCAGCGTGACCGGCCAGCTCATCTCGTCGGTGGCGGCCTGCCCCGGCGGCCACGTCGTCGCCGCCGACATCACGTTCGGCGCGTCGGGCATCCGCATCTACCGGGACGGCACCGAGCAGACGACCGCCCCGCTCGACGTCGGCCGCCCGGTCAACGGGCCCAACGGCATCGTCTGCTACTGAGCCTTGCGCCGGCGCGGCAGGAAGTCCTTCACGGCGATCTCCACGCCGCGCAGCGCGACGGGCCGCAGGACGTCGCCGCGTGTGACCACTCGTAGCCGCCGGTAGTCCGTCCCCTGGGGGCGCGTCCGCACCTCGACCTCGCCGCGCTTCAAGTTGACGAGCCAGTACTCCGGGATCCGCGCCTCGGCGTAGAAGTGCCGCTTGATCTCGCGGTCCTTCACGAGGCTGGAATCCGAGACCTCCACGACCAGCGCGGCGGGCCGCGGCAGCTTCTCGCGGATCGTTGGACGGCGCACCGTGATGTCGGGTTCGGGCTTGGAGTCGGCGCGGACCTTCAACGGGCTGTGCGACGTGACGAGCCAGTCATCGCTGAGCTGTCGTGCCAGCATCATGGCGATTCGTGCAGACGCCACGATGTGCGGCTCGCCCTGCGGGCTCATGGTGACGAGCACCCCGCCCAGGAGCTCGACGTGCTCGTCCTCGAAGACGCCGGCGGCGACCAGCTTGTCGTACTCGCGCACGCGCAGCGGCCGCAGCCGCTCGGGAGCGAGGAGCGCGAGATCGAACATCGACGCGAGGCTAGCATGGTCCACGCCGCCGCCGACGGAGCAACGCCCGTGCCGCGCGCAAGCGCTCGTCATCACGCGCGCCGCATGTCCGGTTGTCCGGATCTCGGACACTCTCCGGACGCGCGCGGCCGGTGGCCCGGACACGCCTTGCCCTCAGGGAAACGCGGCGTCGACGGCG
>JAIOII010000487.1 GCA_019912685.1 Kofleriaceae bacterium | reverse complement strand
GCCCTGCCCCGCCCGCTCCGGGCATCGACGGCAACGGCGGCGGCGGGATGGGCTCGACGGTGAAGTCGCCGCGCTCGCCGCGCGGCACGGGGTGCAGCACCCGGTCGAGCTCACCGAGCAACGCGATCAGCGTGGAGAGGTCGTCGCGCCCGCTCATGATGCGTTGCCGATGTCGCGGCCGAGCCAGTCCTCGAACCAGCGCAGCGCGGTCTCGAGCTCGCGGTCGCGCAGCACGAGGCGCGACTCGCCGTCGACGGTGACGGTGGGGACGGTGGTCGCGGCGTCGAGCGACGCCGGCAGGATGGTGCCCGACAGCAGGCTGCGAGTGCCGAAGCCGAGGAAGTCGCGGCGCAGCGTCAGGTCCGCCACCAGCGTCGCCGGGATCTCCAGCGCGCGCAGGTACACCACCATCACCTCGGTCTGGTCCTCGCAACACGGCGGCACCGGCGTGCCGGTGATCTCGGCGTCGGCCTTCGCGGCGTCGCCGCTGAGGATCTCGCAATGATCGATCTCGGCGACGCCCTGCCAGGTGAAGCCCTCCTCGTCGCGGCCGCGCACCAGCATCAGCTCGCCGGGCCGCCCGACGCCGAGTCGCTCGCCGGTGCCGGACGCCGACGCGCTCGGCACCGCCGAGAGGAACAGCCGCGCCGCCTCGGGCGCCACCGGGCCCTCGATCGCCCAGCTGGTGACGCCGGGATAGGGGTCGGGCACCGCGCGCGCGGCGGGACGATCGCCGGCCACGCCGCCGCCGAGCAGCAGCTTCAGCCGCGAGGCGTGGGCGATCAACCCGGTGAGGAGCGCGGTGCGCGACGCGTCGTTCGCCACGCCCCGACGCCACTCGCTCGTGGTGAAGGTCGGGAACCGCGCCTCGACCGCCGCGCCCGGATCGATCACGCCGGGGACGCCGGGGAGCGCCTCGTCGGTGTCGAGCGACAGCTCGACCGGCGTGGTCATCATGAACAGCCCGAACTTGTCGAAGCCCTCGTCGGTGACCACCATCGCCGCCGGTCGCGGCCCGTCGATCATCGCCAGCCGCCCCGGCCGGAACCCGGCGGGCAGCGGGATGCCGGTGACGTACACCTTGGTGGCGCGGGCGTTGACCGACATCGTCGTCACCGTGCCGGCGGGCAGCACCAGCTGGCTCGGCCGCCCCTCGATCACGTCGTCGAGCCCGTCGACGTACACGCTCCACAGCGGGTACACGACCGGGAACGTGATCAGCGAGAAGCGCCGCTCCATCCACCTCGAGCGCATGCGCCAGTAGAAGCGTAGCCCCTGCTCGAGCAGGCGCAGCTGGCGCAGCGGACCGTCGGGGTACGTGATGCGCGCCTCGCACGCGGCGTCGAAGGCGTCACTGGCCCTGGCGTCGAGGTCGGACATCTTGAGCGAGAAGCCGGGCAGCCCGCCGACGTAGTCGGCCTCGCGCAGCCGGTCCTCGATCTGCTCCTTCTCCTGGTTCAGCTGGGCGTAGGTCGGGTTCTCCAGCCGATCGGCGACCCACTGGTAGTCCTCGGCCTGCCCCGCCAGCTCGGCCTCGACCGCGCTCAGCGCGCCGATCAGCTCGGCGTCGGCGCCGACCTCCTCGAGCTCGGCGCGCGCCGTCGCCAGCGTGTTCTTGTCGGTGATGCACGCCGCCGCCGCGCCCTCGGCCAGCGCGCCGATCGCCCGGTACTCGTCGAGCGGATCGGAGAGGGTCAGCTCGTCGAGCTGGGTCGACAGCGGCCGCGCGGCGCCGGTGGCGACGGGCAGGTCGTCGACCTTGTTCTGTCGCAGCACCGACCACGACACGTAGGCCACGTCGTCGCCCTTGGCCGCGTCCTCGCGGTTGTCGAACGGGAACAGGCCCTCGTCGGCGGCGTCGTCGAGCGGTTCGTAGCCGGTGATGAAGCCGTTCTCGTAGGCCGGCACGATCTTCGTGCCCTCGAGGTGCCGCCGGGCGTCGCGGAAGGTGGCCAGCGACTCCGACGGCCACAGGATCACCTGCGTGGTGCTGTCGTCGGGCATGTGCAGCGGCGCGGTGGCCAGCTCGCACTCCTCGAGCCCGGGCAGCCGGATCTGCCCGGGCTTCAACGCGCCGGCGCTGGTGGTCAGGCCGACCCCGCGCAACGTCGCCGGCCGCGCCGCCTCGAGCCGCACGCCGAAGGCGCGATGGCGCGCGTTCTCGATCACGTTCAGCACCGGCAGCAGCTGGCACAAGGTCTGGGCGTGGGGCTCGTCCTGATCGGCGGCGCCGTCGACCCGATCGAGGAAGGCCTCCATCTGCTTCCACACCGCCTTCCACAGGTCGCGCTCGGCGCGCACCCGGCGAGCGACCGCGCTCATGAATGGGTCTCCGACTTGGGCGGCTTCGGCGCGAGGCCGAGGGCCAGCGAGCGCATGCCGTGGCGCTGCGCCTGCTTGACCTGGTCGATGCCGTCCTGGATCGCCTGATCGTCGTAGGCGAAGTTCTCGCGCGCCGACTCGAGCAACGCGACCGCCTCGGCCGGCGAGCGCGCCAGCGCCTCGAGGATCTGCTCCCTGGAGTGACCGAGCGACTGGTAGAAGCTCTCGGGCGCGTGCTCCAGCGCGGTGATGAACGCCTGCGACTCGGCCTTGACCGTGGTGCCGAACTTCTCTCCGGCGTCGGACACCTTGTCCCAGTTCTGCTCGAGCACGCCGGCCGCCTGACCGAGCACGCCGGCCTCGGCACGCGCGGCCGCCTCGTCCAGCGTGATCTCGCCCTCGAGCAGATCCATCGCGGTGCTGGCGCCCAGCAGCTCCCACAGCATGGCGGCCTTGGCCAGGTTGGGCCCCGACGCCATGAAGCACACGCCGCCGATGTAGCCGCCGGGCGGGCGATCGGCCGCGGTCACGAACGCCTGCTTGAGCCCGGCGACGCCGCGCTTGGTCGCGACCGGCAGGATGTACATGCCGCTCGACTTGAGCGCCGCCAGCAGATCGAGGATCGCCTGCAGCGCCTCGGCCAGCTTGCCCAGCACCTGCGCCTTGTCCATGATCGCGGCCGCCAGGTTGCGGATCAGCCCGGCGATGTTGTCGACGGCGGTGAGCAGCCCGCGCAGCTTCTCGGGCAGCGGCTCGAGCGCCTTGAGCGGCGGGATGAGATCGACGAGCTTCACCGACTTCCAGTCGGGTGCGACGCCCTTCATCTCCTGCGCCCGGGTCTTGCGCGGATCGGGATTGCCGGCCTGGTACTTCTCGAACGCGACCTTGAACTGGTCGATGTTGAGCAGCTTGCCGATCAGGTACAGCAGCTGGCGCAGCGCATCGAGCGACGGCGCCGCCATGACGATGAACACCGCCTGGATCGGCGCGCCCTCCGTGACCACGGGGCGCGCCGGATCGCCGGGATCGTCGAACGAGGCGGCGAAGCGTGCGCCCCAGCGCGAGAACGCGTCGGGCGTCGCCGGCGGCGCCTCGAGCTTGGTGCCGGCGGTCCAGTCGGCGACCGGGTCGAGGACGATGCCGGTCTCGGCCAGCGTGACCTCGGTCGGCGTGATGCCGGGCGCGTCGAGGTACATGTACGCGCCCGTGTTCAAGAGGTCGTTGATGATGTCGGCGAGCAGCGCGATCGCCGCCTCGATCAGCGCCTTGAACGGGTCGAGCAGGCCGACGAGGATCGCGGCCAGCGCCTCGAGCAGCGCCTTGACCAGGTTGAGCAGCGCGATGATGACCTTGATCGGCGGCGAGACGATCGAGATCAGCTGATCGAGGCCGGGCAGCGGCACCAGCGCCAGCGGCCGCCAGCGCAGGTTGTCGGCGCCGGCCTGGGTCACGGTCTCCATCGGTGGCACCGGCGCGGGCACCGGCGGCGGCTCCTCGAGCGACGCCGCCAGCTCGGCGCAGCAGAGCTCGAGCGCAGCCTTCAGTTGGACGAGGTCGGCGGTCGACATTCAGCGGGGCTTGCGCGGGCGCCGCGGCCGCGGCGTGGGCTTGGGTTGCTGGATGGCCTCGCCGAGCTGGGCGATGTTGCGCAGCCGCTCGGTGTCCTGCGACAGCCCGACCGCCTGCGCCTGCAGCAGCAGCACGCGCACGCGCTCGATGCGCTTGCGCAGGCCGGTGGGATCGAAGGGCTTCCAGGTCGGCGGCATGGCAGTCACCCGAAGGGGAAGCGCTTGACGAAGCCGAAGTACGACCAGTCGACCACCGGCGTCATCGCCGCCCAGGTGTCGAGCAGCGGGCCGTAGCCCGGCATGGTCAGCGGATTGATGGCCTTGCAGATCTGCGCCAGCATCGCGAAGTGGATGGCCAGGCCGTCGCCGAGCACCATCGGCGACGTCGCCGACAGGCCGCCTAGCTGACAGAAGCCGAGCATGGTGTTGACCGACACGTTGCCCAGGAGCGCGTCGATCGAGACCGCGTTGAGCGACGGCCCGGGTAGGTCGGGCATCACCGCCGACATCTTGAGCGCCTTGCCGGCGGTCAGGGACACGTTGCCGCCGCCGGTCACGCCCCAGCCGCCGACCGCGAACTCGCTCGACGCGCCCGACACCGTGCGCTTGGCGGCGCCGCGGATGTTCTCGGTGTAGCTGCCGCCCACGCTCTCGGTCAGCCCTTCCCTGCCGATGGTGCGCTGGTAGTCGAGGGCGTCGTACTTCTCGTCGAGACCGCCGGTGGCGTGGCGCTTCACGTCACCCTTGATGTCGACCTCCTCGCCGCCCTTGACCTCCAGCGTGTGCTTGCCGCCGACCCGCAGGTAGCTGTCACCGTCGACCTCCATCGACTGGTTGCCCTCGTTGACCGTGGCGGTGTTGTTGGTGAGGAACTGGATGCCGTCCTTGGACAGGATGATGCGGTTGCCGACGTGATCGCGGATCTCGACGCGGGCGGTGTCGGGACGATCATCGAGGATGATGTAGTGCCCGGTCGCCGACTTGATGCAGCGCACGTTCTGATCGACGACGCGCTCGGGATAGTGCTCCTTCGGGATCTCGCTGGTCGGCGGCGCCTTGCGCGCCGTGGAGTCGGACTGATCGATGTCGCCGCTGCCCGGCTTGCCCCAGAAGCCGCCGGTCCAGATCGGCCGCGACAGGTCGCCGCCCTCGAACTCGATCCAGACGCCGGCGCCGACCTCGGGCACCATGAACAAGCCCTGATCGGGGCCGGCGTAGGGCGCGCAGGGTAGCGCCCACCCGGTCTCGGCCTCGCCGAGGAGGCGCGGCACCCTCGCCTTGATGCGCCCGAGGTTGAGCGGATCGGCGACACCCGAGACGTAGCCCCGATACTTGCCGAAGTAGCGGTTGTCGACGCGCTCGACCAGCTGCTGGAGAAGCTCTTCGATCATCGATCCTCGTCGTCGTAGTCGCGGACGCTGGACACGTCGGCCAGGTTGACGAAGCGCTGGCGTCCGTCGGCGCCACGCAGCTGCACCAGGTCGTTGTTCACCATCTCCACCACGGCGGCGTAGACCGCGCCGAAGGTGGTGAACACGTAGACCCGCTTGCCGCGGCGCTGCTCGAGGATCGCGCGCATCAGGGCTCGAGGGCGGCGCGGAGACGTCCGACCGCGGCCATGCGGTCGGCGTGCCAGGTGCGGCGGCGCCCGAGCCGCTCGCGCTCGAGGCGCCGGCGCCCGGACCGCACCAGATCCTGGAGCGTGGCGGGTGGTGGCACCGGCGGGCGACGCTGGATGCGCACGTCGGTGGCGTCGATCACCGCCAGCTCGTGGGCGAGCGCGCCGCCGAGCAGGTTGAGGCGGCGCAGGCTGTCGGCGACGGCGTCGCTGCCGTCGGTCGAGGCCGCGATCAGGCTGTCGACGCTGGTCAGGCGGGTCATGGCGGGTCGGTTGGCGAGCAGGTGCAGGTTGGCCATGGGTTCCTCTACAGGTTGAGCTCGACGACCTGATCGGCCTCGAGCACGATGACGCCGGCGGTGGTCGAGTTGCCGACCGCGGTGACGTGGCTGCCGCCGATGATCACGAGCGACTTGGCGGTGGGCACGGGCAGCGGGATGGGCGTGGGCCTTGGCTCGTAAGGCAGCGGCTGGAGCGGGATGGCGGTGGCCAGGTGATCGGCGAGCGCCTCGGCGATGAGGTTGGAGTTGGTCACCGACTCCTTCACCGTCGGCTTGGCGGTGTCGAAACCCAGCATCTCCTCGTCGAGGAAGCGCAGGGCATCGAGCGGATCGCCTTCGGCGGCGGTGAGGATGGCGGCGATGCGCACCTTGGCTTCCGCCGGATCGGTGGTGTGCATGGCCACGCGGTCGACCAGCTGGCGCAGCGCGCCGACCGGGGTGCTGGTCTCGCCGGCGCGGTCGTATACGGTCCTCGCGCCGAGTCCGGCGGGCAGGCCGACCGGCAGCGCCTCCATCATCGCGGTCCGGGTCGAGGCGTTGATCACGTGGGGGGACAGCTCGATGCGCTCGCGCGCGATCGAGCCGAAGGTGACGCGCCGGCCGCTCGTCAGCCGCTCCGGGACCTCGCCCGTCTCCACCAGCTCCTCGACCATGCGGGCGCCGGTCTCGGGCTCCGGCGGCGGCGCCGCGGGATCGATGACGTCGCCGTTGGCGAGGACCGCTGCGCGCTCGAGGTCGAAGTCGGCCGAGCGCAGGATGGTGCGGAGGCGGTCGCGGGCGGCGACGCGATCGGGGAACGAGCGCGCCACGCGGTCGGCGATCGAGCGCAGCAACGTCAGGTTGGGCTGCCCGCCGGTCCCGGTGCCCGGCACCGGCGCCACCTCGGGCGCCGGCGTCCGCGGCATCGCGGACATCACGTCCGCGAAGACCTCGGAGAACAGGTCGGACGACTTGATGCGCCGCCGCTCGAGGTTACCGAGCACGGTGCGGGCGTCGACCGGGATCGACAGCGATCCCTTCCCCAGCCCGACCTGCAACGTGACGTCTCCCGCCTGCTCCAGCGCCGGCGCGATCAGCTTGGGGATGCGGCGAATGGGCTGCGCGGTCAGGATGACGTTGCCGGTGGCGCTGATCAGCGCCTTGCCGGCGCGGATGACCACGGCGCTCACCACGTCGCGGTTCTCGCAGCGGTTGCCGGCGAACACCGTCGAGTCGACGTTGCGCAGGTAGACCGCGCCGGCGGTGCCCGTCGAGCGCAGCTCGTTGCCGGTCACCGTGGTCGACCAGATCGCGCTGCCCTCGGACAGGATCTGCAACGCGGGGCCGCTGGCCGAGACGTCGTTGCCTTCGACGTGCACGTTGTGCACGGTACGGCGCGGCCGCGGCAGGAAGATCGACACCGGCGGGCGATGCAGGAAGTCGATGAGCGGCGACCTGATGAACGCCCGGGTCCGATCGAGGTAGCGATCGGCCAGCCCGGTCGCGGCCGGCGCCGCCACCCGCACCGGCTCGGTGAAGGTCAACGCGCGATGCACGATCGGCTGATCCGACAGCGCCTGGCGCAGGCCCCCGAGCTCGAGCTGCGGCGAGGCGGTGGCGACCTGCGACGCCAGCGTCGAGAGGCCGAGGTTGCAGATCGGATGCGTCGGGTTGGGCCGACCGAGCAGCACGAGCTTCGGCGGCGGTTCGATGGCGAGGAACGGGTTCTTGACGAGGTCGATGAGCAGGCGGAACGGGATCGGGTCGGCGAGGATGAGCAAGCCGGTGCCGCCGTCGCCGCCGCCGAGGTGACGGATGGTGTTGCCGCGCACCACCACCTCGCCGCGCCAGTCCGCGTGGATCTCGTGCAGCAGCGTGCGAACGCCGCGGTTGCCGTTCTCGCGCAGCACGTTGCCGCGCAGCACCAGATCGCCGGCGCCGACCAGCTGGATCACGCCCTGGGCCACGGCGGCGCGGCGAGCGCCGAGCGCGATGCCGGCGCAGCCGAAGATGTGGTTGTCCCACAGCGCCACCGTCGACAGGCCGTCGGTGGTGAGCTGGATCCCGCGCCCGGCGCAGCCGGCCAGGCGGTTCTCGCCCAGCTCGAGGAAGGCGCCGTCGTCGGGCGGCTCGGTGCACACGTGGCCGGAGGCGTTGAGCACGCTGATGCCGGCGAGCGCATCCTCGACCGAGTTGCCGGTGATGCGAGCCTTGACCTGGGCGCCGGCGACGAACACGCCGTCGGCTGGCTCGGGATCGATCTCGATGATCGGCGCGCGCCGATCCCGTCCGGCCGCGCTCTCGCCGCGGGCCAGGCGCTCGAGCGCCTCGCGCAGGAGACCGATCGCGTTGGTGATGTCGGGGAGCTGGTTGATCTGGGCGGCCAGCACCGGCGACAGCTGATCGGTGCGGCCGGCGACGAAGGTCTTGACCCGCGCGAGGCGGACCGCGCGGTCCTCGCCGGGATCGGTGCCGAGGCGCAGCGCGGCGGTCAGGGCCTTGAGCGCGGCGACGCCGTCGTTGTCGTCGTAGGCGACGCGGGCGACCTCGGCGGTCGCGTCGAGCTGCACCACGAGCGAGAACAGGGCGGCGGCCAGCACCTCGGGCGCGCCGTCGAGCGCGCCGCGGTACTCCTCGACCGCGCGCTCGGCACGCTGGCGCGCGCCGCTGTCGGCGCGCAGGATCGTGAACACCCGGTCGAGGTGAGCGGCGATGCCGTCGCCGGCGGCGTCGCGGAACTGCACGTCGACGATGGGCAGGTCGATCACCAGCGCGGTGACCCCGGCGAGCCGCCGCTCGATCGGCTCGACGTTGCGCTGCGGCAAGAGACGGATCTCGGGCAGCACCGGCACCAGCCGGCCGCGGATGCGATCGAGCAGGAAGCGCGCCGTCGACAGGTGGCGCGCGCGGTTGCTGTCGTCGAGCAGGGCCTCGCTCACGGCGGCGCCGGCCTCGCGCGCCAGGGTGCGCACGTCGGGATCGTCCTCGGCCAGGACGCCGAGCTGATCGAGCATCATCGGGAACGAGGCGAGCGACTTCTCGACCGACTCGCGCGACTCGGAGAGCAGGCCGTCGAGGTGGCGATCGAGGGTGCGGCTGTAGAGGTGGATGGCGGCGGCGCGGGCCTGGACCTCGGCGCGGTCGGCGCCGGCCCCGGTCAGGATCTCGTCGAGCGCGCCGTCGGCGATCAGCGAGCGCGCGCGCTGCAGCGTGAAGCGCATGCGGTCGATGACCTGGGACGAGCCGCCATCGGTGCGATCGACGTCGCGGAAGTCGGCCTCGATGTCGGCCGCCAGCGGGCCGTGCACGTCGTCCAGCTCGCGCACCAGCGCGTCCTTGGAGGTGCGGAGCTCGTCGATGCGGTCGCGGGTGCTGGCGCCGGCGTTCGGGATCGTGTCGAGCTGCTGGATGCCGCGCTCGATGAAGGCGTTGACGATGGTGAGGCGCGGGCCGACCAGCTCCGACGTGCGCGGCAGGTGCTTACGGCGCGCCCGCTGATCGTGCAGCGCGGCGACCCGGCCGAGCAGCGAGGTGGCCTCGAGCAGGACGTTCAGCTCGCCGGGCTGCTCGGCGGCGAGGCGGAGCCGGCGCAGCAGCTGCTGTCCCAGCGCCCGGTCGAGGCCGGCGATCAGATCGTCGGCGCGGGCCAGGATGCGTCGCGCGGCCTCGGTGATCTCCTGCGCGCCGCGCGGGATCGCGAGATCGAGCTGGGCGCAGGCATCCCACGCGTCCTGGGCGAACGCGTCCGACGCGGTGAGCGAGGCGACCTGAGACAGCGTCGCGCGCGCCGCGTGCAGGACGGCCAGCAAGCCGGCGCCGGTCACGGTACGCAGCTGCGCGATCTCGCGCTGCAGCGGCACCGCCAGGGTGGCGTGGCGGCCACCCAGCGCCTCGAGCTCCGAGGCCAGGGCGTCGAAGGCACCGTACAGGCCGCGCAACCCCTGGGCCTGCTGATCGGGCGCGCGCGGCGCGAGGCGCAGGATGCGCGTGCGCAGATCGGCGGCGGTGAGGTGGACGTCCGCGAGATCGATGCGGTCCTCCGACGCGTCGCCGAGGCTGTCGAGCACGTCGAGCATCTCGGGGCGGCCCTCCCCTTCATCGCCGGTCTCCAGGCGGCGGAAGGGCGCGCGCACCGCCTCGATCAGGTTGTCGGCGACGCCGAGCTCGACGCACGCCACGCCGGCGATCGCCGCCATGCGGATCTCGGCGCCGTCGATGCTGGGCTCCGCGTACGACTCCGCGCGCCCGACCTCGGCGATGCGGTTGCCGATCACGTCGGCGCCGTCGACGGCACCCAGGGTGATCGCGCCGCGCAGGGTCAGGCGCTCGACCCAGCGCAGGGCGGCGTCGAGCGCGGGCCGCACGTCGGCGGCGGTGCTGTTGACCAGCGCGTCGAGCAGCGGCCGCGGCCGATCGACGTCGGTGTTGGCCAGGCCGTCGACGCCAGTGGGCCACAGGCGGCGCAGCACGGGACGGTTGTCGAACTGCGGCGGCACGTCGGCGAGCGCCACCCGCTCGATGCGGTTGTTCTCGATGCGCAGGCGGCCGATCGGGGCGCTGGCCGAGAAGCTGCGCACCGCCGAGTCGCCGAGGTTGCGCAGCACGTTGTCCTTGACCCGCACGTCGTAGATCGGCTGCGGGCCGCCGATCAGCACGCCGATGGTCAGCCCATCATCGTCGGCGCCGTCGATGCGGTTGCGCGCGACCTCGACGTCCCAGACCGGACGCACGGTGAGCGACAGATCGTCGACGCCGTCGCCGACCAGGATCCCGGCGCACAGCCCGAGCGGCGACAGCGACGGCCGGCTGGGCAGCACGATCCACGAGCCGCTGACGCGCACGGCGTGGCCCGACACCGCGATGCCGGCCTGCACCAGGGCCTCGGTGGTCTCGGCCAGCGCGATCTCGTTGTCGGTGACGTCGACGCCGTCGCCGTTGAGCTGCACCGCGCAGGCGCCGGCGACGAGGCGGTTGCCGGTGACCAGCAGGCGATCGACCGAGACGTCGCGCGTCGACTCGGCGGCGTCGTCGATCAACACGCCGACGGTGAAGCCGGCGATGGCGTTGTCGCGAACCGCCACGCCCGACAGCACGCCGTCGGCGAGGTGGACCCCGGTGGCGGCCGCACGCGCGCCGGTGAGATCGTTGCCGCGGATCTCCAGGCCGTCGATCGACAGGCCGGCGCGCGGGAAGGCGATGAGGAAGCGGTGGGCGAGGTACGGCGCGTAGGGCGCGGCGGCGACGCCGGTGCCGGCGATGATGCGGCAGTCGACCACGTCGATGGTCTGGCACGCGCCGGTGATCAGCACGCCGTTGGCCTCGGGGCCGTTGCGGCGGGCCTCGAGGCGGCAACGGCGCACCGCCACGTCGCGCGAGTCCGCGATGGTGATGACGCCGTGAGGCAGCCCGGCCAGCGCGGTGAGCAGCGGCTCGGCCTCGGGCACGTCCTCGAGTGGCGTGCCGGGGTTGGCGCGCTGCAGGCGGCGCAGCTCGACCAGCGTGCGGACGATCGAGCCCGAGGCCCGGCCCTCGCCAGGACCGATGAGCCGCAAGCGCTCCCCCACGAGCTCGAGGAACGTGGCCTGCGGCGTCGCGACCGCCAGATCGTCGATCTCGAGGATGCGCTCGGGGAGGACGGGCAGCGGCGCGAAGCGGCGAGCCAGGAACAGCTCGAAGGCGCGCGCCGGATCGGGCTCGCCGATGTCGACCTCGGCCTCGGGGTTCTCGATCAGGTTGAGGTCCTCGATCGAGATCGCGCGGCCGCCGCCGCCGAGCCCGCCGCGATCGACGTAGAACGCGCCGCCGGCGCCCCGCACCTCGAGGCGGGTCGCGTCGCCGTCGCCGAGGATGCGCAGCGCGCCCTGGTTGCGCACCAGCACGGTGTGCTCGAGCTGGTAGTTGCCGGCGCGGATGAAGATCGAGCCGCCGGCGTCGCCGATCTGGGCCAGCGCCGTCTGCAGCGCCTCGTCGGCGGTGATGCCGTCGGGCAGCGACTGATCGATGTCGCCGAAGCTGCGCTCGCCGTCGCCGATCACGATGGTGAACACCGCCGGGCCGACGCGACGGTTGCCCAGCTCGATCAGGCGGTCACGGACCTCGGCCAGCGGCAGGTAGCGGCGGCGCAGATCCTCGAAGACGCGCGGGCGATCGGGATCCTCGGCGTCGACGCGCACGCGGGCCAGCGGGCGGTACAGGTGCACGGGCCCGTGCGGCAGCACGGCGTCGAGCTGATCGACGAAGCCGCGAGCCTGGCCGTCGGGCGCGTGGACGCGCGCCGTGAACGTCCAGTAGTCGGCGGCGCGGAAGCCGGCGCCCGAGAACGCGAAGGTGATGCCGTCCTCGAGCAGGTAGCGGACGTCGGTGATCAGCAGATCGGCGCCGTCCCAGCGCCGCACCATGGCGCCATCGGCGGGGCTGAAGGCGCGGGGCAGAGGACCGCCGAGATCGAGCGAGCGCAGGCCGAAGGTGACGGTGGCGCCGGCGTCCTCGAGCTCGAGGATGCCGGTCTCGGCCTGCACGCCGCGCAGGCGGCGCAGCACCGGCGGCGTCGGCGCGTCCCAGCGCAGGCGCGTGGTGCGGTCCTCGAGCACGATGGTGTCGCCGGCGCGCAGGCGCGCGGCGTCCGCGGGCGCGACCTTGATCGAGCTGGCGCCGATGGCCGCGGCCTGCACCAGCGCCATCGCGGTCGAGCCGTTGTCGCGCGACCATACGATCGCCTGCTCGCCGGCGACGTCGAGCACCTCGAAGCGCAGGTGCAGGTTGTCGCTGCCCCAGTACCCCATGTGGATCGACGCGTTCTCGGTGAACAGGCAACGATCGCGGCACGGATCGGCGGCCTCCGCGATGGCGCGGTCGGGCAAGGCGCCGTCGGGGATGTTGGTGGAGAAGCGGCCGGTGCCGGTCGGCGTCGGCAGCACGATCGCCGCGCCGGGATCGACCGACGGGATCAGCCGCACCTGCGAGATCACGCGCAGGCGGCCGGTGGTGTCGACGCCGTCGAGCGCGGGCTCGAGCAGCGAGCTGTCCTCGAGCGCGGTGACCGTGGTCTCCCACACGTCGAGGTAGAAGACGTGGGCCAGACTGCCGTCGTCGGGCAACGCCGGCACCGCCGGCGCCGCCGGGAAGTCGGGCTGCCGCGAGTAGCGCAGATCGTCCTCGTTCCAAACCCGAACACCCTCGACCAGGATGCGGCCGGCGTTGACGATGGTGCCGTCGCCGCCGCGGATGACCACGTCCTCGCCGAGTCCGGGATCGACCACGCGCAGGCCGCCGATGCGGGTGATGCCGACCGGCGGTAGATCGGTGACGCCCCACGCGACGATGTTGGTGAGGTCGAGGCCGACGAAGTCAGCGACCGGGACGACGATCTCGTTCCAGCGCCCGGCGGTGTACCCGTAGTCGGCGGCGGGCAGCGCCACGGTGGTGGTGCCGTCGCCGAGGAAGACCTCGACCTCGGCGTCCTCATCATCGGGCAGGACGCGTTCGATCTCGAGCTCGAAGACGACGTGCGACGCCGAGAAGCCGACGCTGCCACCTTGCTCGGCCGGGATCGCGGTGAGATCGATCGGCGCCGGCAGCGTGCGGGTCAGGCCTTCGTACCAGCGGGCCCGGATGACCCACGGCAGGGTCTCGGGGTCGTGGCGATCGAGGCGCAGCTCGGGGACGATCTTGCGCTGGTCCTCGGGCGGCGGGTTGACGCCCGACCAGCCGGCGGCGGTGATGATGGGATCGACGAGGAAGTCACTGCCGATCCGGAAGCCGTCGTCGGGCGAGCCCTCGGCGAGGTCGTGGGTTCGGCGACGCGCGTCGACGGTGCGCAGCCACACCTCCTCGTTCCAGTCGGCGTCGACGCCGACCTGGCCCATGCGCTGGTAGACCCCGGTGAAGCGCTTGGCCTCGTCGAAGCGGAATCGGGAGGTGTTGGTGCGGATCGATGCGCTCATCGGCGGTCCAGCCTGTAGAGGTCGTGGGTGGTGCGATCGAGGTGCACGGGTGTCATCGCGATCGGCAGGAAGTCATCGGCGCGGCTGGTCAGCTCGCGCTCGTGGTCGCCGCGCTCGGCGTACGCGCCGGGCTGGGTGCCGTCCTCGCCGGCGCGCAGGGCCGGGCCGTTGTTCTCGGAGAGGGCGAGATAGCCAGGGTCGGTGGGCCGCGCGCTGATGAAGGACGCCGTGTGCATCAGGCTGGCGTGAAGCCTGGGCGGGCGGCCGCCTCGCTGGACGAGGCTGTGGCGCACGAAGCCGAGGTCCTGACGATCGACGGTGGCGACGCCGGCGATCACGCACGACGAGGCCTCGAGCTGGCCGGCGTCGATGCCGCCGTACAGCGTGCAATGACGCAGGCGCACGTGCGCGCCCGCGGCCGCGATGGCGATCGCCTTGTCGTCGCGAGCGCCGGCGTCGAACGTGCAGCCGGCGGCGACCAGCTTCACCCACGGTGGGACCTCGAGCTTGCCGACGACGCAGCCGTACAGGCGTAGCTCGACCTCGGGCTCGGGGATCGACCAGCGCGCGTCGGCGCGCTGGTGACCGCCGCCCGGGATCCACAGCGACAGCGTGCCGGGCTGCCCGAGGTGGCAGTGCCGGATGTCGATGGTGCCGCTGGCCACCACCAGCTCGAGCCGGCCGGTGAACCACAGCCCGGCGAGCGCGAGGTGCGGCGGCGCCGGCAGCGGCGCCGTGGTCTCGTCGACGTGGAGGGCCAGCGACACTTCGGCCTCCTCGTCGACCTCGAACACCGGAGCGCTTCCCGGATCTGCGGCCCACAGCGCCAGGCCGCGCTCCAGCCCGGCCGACAGGCGCGCCGACGGGATCGTCGGCGAGCCGATCACCGCGAGGCGCGGCGTGTGGTCGGGCTCGATCACCCGGCTGGCCGTCAGCGCCGACGGCAGATCGCGGTACATGGTGATGCCGCCGAAGGTCTCGCCGGCGCGCCGCGGCTCGACGTAGGCGTGCGGCGCGTCGGAGGTATCGATGGGCTGCCACGGCGAGATCGCGTGGTCGCCGGTCGCCGGCTCCGCCCAGCCGCGCGGCAGCTCGTCGGCGGCGGCGGCGCTGCCCACGCCGATGGCGCCGGGACGACCGACGAACGCCGAGGTGGTCACCGGACCGATGGGCGCGCCGGGCGGCAGCACGAAGCGACCGAGGCGAGGATCGAGCATGACCGCGGGCTCGCCGGTATGCTCGACCAGCTGATCCCAGGGCCCGAGGCTGCGCTGCACCAGCCGCCACGGCGCGCGTGACAGGAGGCCGGGCGCCGAGAACCGCTGTTCGCCACCCAGCGCCTGAGCGTACGCCGACGAGAAGGCGCCGCCGAAGCGCGAGTCGAGCGGGACGCCGCGCACCGCGGTGGGCCCGGTGGGGTCGATGCGCTCGTAGGTGCCGCCGTCGGTGGCGACCCGCAGGCGCAGCGCGAAGGGATCGGGATCGGCGAGCTTGATCGGCAGCGACAGCCGCGGGAGGAACGCGAGGTAGCCCTGACCGCCGAGCACCAGCAAGAGCTCGCTGGGCGGCAGCGGCGGAGGCGCGACGATCAGCAGCTCGTCACCGACGAACAGGGCCTCGCCGGCGCCGGGCGGCGACGTGCCGTCGACCCCGTCCTCGATCGGCCCCGGATCGTCCCACGCGCTGGCGCCGGCCGGCAGGCGATAGGCGCGCGGGCGCGTGCGATCGGCCCAGGCGATCACGTGCAGGTCGCCCGCGCCGTCGACGCGCGCCACCAGCGCGCCCGGGCGATCGCTCGCGAACGGCAGGCTGGGCAGCGGACGCCAGGCCTTGCCGAGGAGCGGATCCCACACGTGCACGGTGTTGCGCATCGCACCCGGCACCTCGTCACCGCCGACGAGGATGAGCCCGTCGGACGCCGACAGGAGGGTCGCGCCCATGCGCTCTTGCTGCCGGTACACCGGGTGCGCGGTCCACGCGCCGCCGCCAGGCGCGATCGACCACACGTCGCCAGCCGCAGCGCCGTCGGCGTCGCCGCCGTGCACGTAGAGGCGGCCGCCGTGCAGCGCCAGGTGCGGGCTCTTGCGAGCCAGCGGCGCCACGCCTCCGACCGGCGCGTCGAGGCGGGTGACGGTGGGCGCGGTGGCGATCGCGGAGATCGCCCACAACCCGAGGAAGCCGGCGTCCGCGGCCACGACCAGCAGGTCGGCGCCGTTGCCGATCACCGCGATGCCGGGCGCAGCGTCGAGCGGCGCCGGCATGGCACCAGCGGCGATGCGCTCCGTCCACACCGCGCCTGGTCCGCGCGTGAAGCTGACCAGGCGGTTGCTCCGCGCGGCGAAGTCGAGCTCGAAGCGCACGATCCAGGCGTCGGCGCCGACCGTGATCGCGGCGGCGTTGCTGGCCGCGGCGCCCATCGGAGGGGTGACGTCGAGGTCGCTCCACACGCCGGCGGCGGTGCGACGGCGCGCCGCGCCGGCGAGCCGGCTGATCTGCAGATCGACGACATGGCCGGCGAGCTCCTCGAAGCCGTCGACGGGCGGGACCTGCGCGACGATCGTCGGCCCGCTCGCGCCGAGCTCGGCGACGACCTTGACGATGTTGTCGGACGGCAGGCCGATGTCTCCGTCGCCGACAGTGGCGTAGAGCGTCACCTCCCAGCGATCGCCGGGCGCCGGGCGCGCGTCCTCGACGAAGCGCAGCACCGGGTCGGCGCCCACCGGCGCGTAGGGCAAGGCGGCGGGCTGGGCCTGCGCCGGTGGGC
>JAIOII010000486.1 GCA_019912685.1 Kofleriaceae bacterium | reverse complement strand
CGGCGAGCGCGATGCCGGCGGCGGCGGCGGCGCCGACCGCGAGCGAGCCCTCGAGGGACTTGGTCTTGCCCATCGCGCGGTAGCGCAGGCGGCCGAAGCGCCGGCCGACCGCGCCGCCGATCCCGTCACCGAGCGAGAGCGCGAGCAGGCCCGCCGCGGCGGGGAACGGCGCGAGGGTGAGCCCGATCGCGGTGAGCACCGCGTACGACGCCGAGTAATGGACGAGGCCGTCCCAGCGCTCGTCGCCTCCGCTGACCGAGTCGCGCAGCCGCGCGGCGATCGGGAGGCGCTCCGCCGCCGCGGGGACGAGCCCGACGGTGATCACGGCGATGCACGCGATGACGATCGGGATCGTCGGCTGGTCCCACGCGGGCCAGCCCGCGATCCAGACGCCGGCGCCGACGTGCAGCAGGTCGCGCACGTAGGTCGTCGCGAGCCCGAGCGCCTTGAGCCCGACGCACGTGGCGAGGCCGGCGCCGACGACGCCGAACCAGATGGCCGCCCACACGAGGTCGCTCATGCCGCGATCCTTTCGTCTCGCGCGCTGCGCGCGTCGCGGCCCATCGCGGCGACGACCTCGAGCGCCGACGCGGCCGCGAGCTCGGTGCCGATGCCCCGACCGCCAGCGCCGTCGCCGCACAGGTAGAGGCCGCGCAGCGGCGTCGCGACCGGCAGGCGATCGCGGCCGACCTGCCCCGGGAACTGCCCGTTGCAGATCGCGCCGCGGTTCTGCTTGCCCATCCACGCGGCGATCGCGGGGATCGGGGTCATCTCGGCGAACACCAGCTCGTCCTCGAGGCCGGGGATGATCGACGCCATCGCGGCGATCGCGCGCTCGCGCCAGCGCGGCGGCGGGTCGATCGGATCGGCGCGCGTCGGTCCGTAGATGCTCGCCACGATCAGCTGGCCGCCGTCGGGCGCGAGCGTCGGATCGTAGTTCGTCGGCACCGGCGCGTAGATCGCGAGCGGATCCGAGACGCGGCCGACGTCGATCGCGTCGACGGCGCGGCGCATGAGCTCGATGCTGAGGTCGCCGAGGCCGAGGCCACTCGCCGACACGCCGCCGATCAGGCAGCCCTCGTCGACGAGCCGGCGGCGCAGGCCGAGCTTCAGCTGGTGCGCGTTGCCCGACGGCCGGATCAGCTCGACGCGGGCGCGATAGTCGTCGGGGATGTCGGCGTGCTCGACGAGGGCGAGCGCGTCCGCCGGGGCGAGGTTGCACGCGACCGACGGCGCGGTGTACTCGGCGCCGTCCCTGGTCGTGACGAGGAGGTCATCGTCGACCGGGCGGATCGCGACCACGCGCGCGCCGGTGACGAGGTCGCCGCCCGCCGGCTCGACCAGCCCGAGCAGCGCGTGGCCGAACGCGTCCATGCCCCCCTCGACGTAGGAGAGGCTGTAGGAGCGGAGCACGCCGCGCAGGCTGCGGATCGCCTCGCCGGCGGAGACCTGCCAGGGCGGCAGCACGAAAAAGATGCTGGCCAGGAAGCTGACGAGGAAGTACGCGCCCGGGTGCTCGGTGTGCTGGCGCACGAACTCGTCGAGAGTCCTGCGATCCCAGCGACGTAGCTCCCACTCGGTGAGGGTGAAGATCTGGAAGAACATGCGCGCAACCCGTACGCGGTCCCGCCAGGGGAGGCGCAGAGTTCGCGCGGCCTCGAGCGCCGTGGCGACGAGACCGCTGCGGGTGGGCGGCGCGGTGATCGGGAAGATGCCGCGCGAGCGGACGGGGATGGGGTGCGTCAGGAAGCGCGGGGCGTGGAGCTCGGCCTGGCGCAGGACGGCGCCCAGCGGCCCGTGGGCGCCACGCGAGACGAGGTGGCTGCCCGTGTCGATCTTCCATCCGTCGCGCGTGTACGAGGCGAGGATCCCGCCCAGCGCGTCGTTCTTCTCGAGCACGAGCACGCGCGCGCCGCGGCGGGCGAGCAGGCCGGCGGTCACCGAGCCGCCGACGCCGGTGCCGACGACGATCGCGTCGTAGCGCGAACGTCGGCCCTGCGCGCGTGTGGCGGGAACCGGGACCATGCAGGAATGGGGATTGCAGCCGTCGTGCCACGCACATGACGCGCGGCGGACGCAAGCTTCACGTCGTCACCGGCAAGGGTGGCGTCGGCAAGTCGACGGTCGCGGCCGCGATCGCGCTCGCGCTCGCCGCGCGTGGCCAGCGCGTGCTCGCGATCGAGCTCGGCGGGCCGGGCGGGCTCGCGCGCATCCTCGGCGCGGCGGCGCCGTCGATCGACATCACGGGCACCGGCGCCGCGGCGCTCGCCGAGTACCTGACGCGCAAGGTGCGGCTCGGCCGCTTCCGCGGGCGCTTGCTCGCGCATCCGCTGTATCGCGCGTTCGCCGGGGCGGCGCCGGGCGTGCGCGAGCTGCTCGCGATGGGCAAGGTGCGCGACGAGCTCGTGCTGCAGGATCGCTGGGACGCGGTCGTCGTCGACGCCGGCGCGAGCGGCCACGCGCTCGAGCACCTGCGGATGCCGGCGGCGGCCGCGCGCGCGTTCGGGGCCGGGCTGGTCCATCGCGAGGCGGCGGTCAACGCGGCGCTGCTGCGCGATCGCGCGGTCTGCCGCGTCCACGTCGTCGCGACGCCCGAGGAGATGCCGGTGCGGGAGGCGCTGCAGGTGATCGGGACCCTCGCGACGCTCGACGTCCCGCTCGGGGCCGTCATCGTCAACCAGTGCCGCCCGGTCGCGCCCGACGGCGTCGACGCGGCGATCGCGCGGCTCGACGGCGAGCTGGCGGCGACCGCGCGGCGCGCGCGCGGCTGGGAGCAGATCCAGGAG
>JAIOII010000051.1 GCA_019912685.1 Kofleriaceae bacterium | reverse complement strand
GATCGATCCACGCGGCGAGGCGCGCGACCGTGGGGTGCTCGAAGGCGGCGCGCATCGGCACGGTGCGCCCGAGCTCGCGGCCGAGGCGGGCCGTCATCTGCGCGGCGAGGAGCGAGTGCCCGCCGAGCGCGAAGAAGTCGTCGTGCACGCCGAAGCTCGGCGCCGCGAGGATCTCGGCGTAGGCGCGCGCGACGAGCTCCTCCGTCGGCGTTCGCGGCGCGACCGTGGGCCCCTCACCCGCCAGCGCCGCGCCCGCCGGCGCCGGCAGCGCCTTGCGATCGACCTTGCCGCTGCCGGTGAGCGGCAGCGCGTCGAGCGCGACGAAGCGCTGCGGGATCATGTAGTCGGGCAGGGTGCGCGCCAGGTGCGCGCGCAGGACGTCATCCGCCGGCGCGGGCTCGCGGTCGCGCGTGACCAGGTACCCGACCAGGCGCACGTCTCCCGGCCGATCCTCGCGCGTCGTGACGGCGGCCTGCGCGACGGCGGGATGCGCGGCGAGCGCGACCTCGATCTCGCCGAGCTCGATGCGATAGCCGCGCAGCTTCACCTGGAAGTCGGTGCGGCCGAGGCATTCGAGCACACCGTCCGCGCGCCACCGCCCGAGATCGCCGGTCCGGTACATGCGCGCCTCGCCGCCCCGGAACGGGTCCGCGACGAAGCGCTCGGCCGTCAGCTCCGGCCGATCGAGGTACCCGCGCGTCACGCCGTCGCCGCCGATCCACAGCTCGCCGACCGCGCCGAGCGGCACGGGTCGTCGCGCCTCGTCGAGCACGTACATCGCCGTGTTGGCGATCGGCTTCCCGATCGCGATCGGCCCGTCGGCGCTCGTGACGCGATGGAAGCTCGACCACACCGTCGTCTCCGTCGGCCCGTAGCCGTTCCACAGGGCGCCCACCTTCGGCAACAGCTCCGCCGCGAGGTCCCTCGGCATCGCCTCGCCGGTGCAGATGGCGGTCAACCCCGCATCCCCCTTCCACCCCGCGGCGAGCAACAAGCGCCACGTCGCCGGGGTCGCATCGACGAACGTGACGCCTTCCTGCTCGACGAGCTCCTTCAGCCGGTCTCCATCCGTCGCCTGCGCGCGCTCCGCCAGCACGATCGTCGCGCCGACCACGAGCGGCAGCACGAGCTCCGACACCGCGATGTCGAAGGACAAGGTCGTCACCGCGAGCACGACGTCCTCCTCCTTCATCCCCGGCTCGCGCATCACGCTCCACAGCAAGTTCGCCACCTGCCGGTGCGGCACCCGCACGCCCTTGGGCTTCCCCGTCGACCCGCTCGTGTAGATCACGTACGCGTCGTCTTCCGCCGTGCCCGTGCCCGTGCCCGTGCCCGTGCCCGATCTCCCCTCTCCCTCTCCCTCTCCCTCTCCTCTCTCCTTCTGCGTCTCCCGCACGCACGCCTTCACCTCCTCGGTCGTCAGCACCACCTTCACCCGCGCGTCCTCGCGCATGTACGCGATCCGCTCCGCCGGGAACGCCGGATCCAGCGGCACGTACGCCGCCCCCGCCGCGAGCACGCCGACGAGCGCGGGCAGCATGTGCACGTCTCGCTCGACCATCAGCCCGACGCGATCGCCGCGTACGACGCCGCGCGCCCGCAACGCCGCGGCGATCCGCTCCGCGCGCTCGGCCAGCTCGCCGTACGTCAGCACCTCACCTCCGGCACCTCCGGCGCGCACCGCCACCTTCTGCGGAACCCTCCGCGCGGTCTCCATGACGAGCTGCTCCACGCGCGCGTCCTGCGGGTACTCCGCCTCGGTCGCGTTCCACCGCGCGATCAGCTCCTCCTCCTCCGACCGGCTCACCGGCAGCTCGCGCACCGCCAGCGCCGGGTGCTCCACCGCCGCTCGCAACAAGAGCTCCAGCCCGCCGAGCCACCGCGCGACCGTCGCGTCGTCGAACAGGTCGCGGTTGTACTGGCACTCGAGCCGCATCCCGCTCGCGCCGGTGTCGACCGCGTTGACGAACAGCTCGAACGTCTCGCAGCGGCGCGGGTTGGTCGCCAGCTCCATCGCCAGCCCCGGCGCCGCGTGCGCCTCACCCGAGAGCGCCTGGTCGATGTTGAAGATGACGCTGATGAGCGGCAGGCGCGCCGGATCGCGCGCGATCGGCAGCACCTGCAGGACGCGGCCGAACGTGACGTCCTGGTGATCGTAGGCGTCGAGCATCGCGCCGCGACTCGTCGCCACGAGCGCCGTGAACGGCGACGCGCCGTCGATGCGCGCGCGGATCGGCAGCATGTTCACGCAGTGACCGACCAGGCCCTCGAGCCCGCTCGCCGCCTGGCCCGCCGCCGGGATGCCGACGATGACCTCGGGCTGGCCGGTCAGCCGGTGGAGGAGCGCGTCGAAGCCGGCGAGCAGCGTCGCGAACAGGCTCGCGCCCTGCTTCGCGCCGAGCTTCTTCACGGCGGCGACGAGGTCGGCGGACAGCACGTGATCGCGGCGGCCCGCCGCTTGTGTGCGGACGGCCGGCCGCAGCCGGTCGGTGGGCAGCTCGAGCACGGGCAGCGTGCCGCCGAGCTGCTCGGCCCACCAGCGCTCGTTGGCGCGAACCTCGGGCGCGTCGGCGCGGGCCGCCTGATCGACGGCGTGATCGGCGAACGACGGCGCGGGCGGCAGCGCGTCGTCGGCCAGGCCGGCGGCGCGCGCGTAGAGCGCGGCCAGGTCCTTCACCAGCACCCAGAACGACCAGCCATCGATGACGATGTGGTGCCCGGTGAACACGAGCACGTGGTGGTCGGGCGCGAGCTTGACCAGCTCGGCGCGCACGAGCGGCCCCGCCTCGAGGTCGAACGGCTCCGACACGTGGCGCTCGCGGATCGCGGCGAGCGTGTCCTCGCGCACGGCGGCGCTCGCCTCGGTCAGATCGACGAGCGGCACCTCGAGCGCGGGCGGCTCGGGGGCGACGAGGAGGGTCAGGCCGTCGGCGGAGAACGACGCACGCAGGGCGTCGTGGCGCGCCGGCAGCTCGCGCACGGCGTGGCGGAACGCCGGCACGTCGAGCTCGCCGCGCAGGTCGAGCGAGATCGACTCGTTGTACGCGAGCGACGCCTCGGTCCCGAGCCGGTCGGCGAGCCAGATCTCGCGCTGTGGCTCGGTCGACGGCACGGAGCGGACGCCCGTCGCCGAGACCGCCGCCGCAGGTACCGAGACCCGCGGCGCGCGCGCCGGGAAGAACCCGGCGGCCTTCATCTCCGCCGCCGCGTCCTTGTACGCGCTCACGATGGCGCGGATGTCCTCGTCCGTGTGCGCGGTCGTCAGGAAGCACGGGAAGTTGTCGAGGATGTGGATCCCGCGCTCGCGCAGCATCGCGTAGACGAGGTCGCCGTAGGGCAGGTCCTCGGTGAACACGTTGCGCCAGAGCGAGGCGAACGAGCGCAGCTCGAACGGCACGCCGAGCGCGCCGAGCGCCGCGTTGATCTCGGCGATCATCGCCGCCGTGCGCGCGGTGAGGCGCTCCTGCAGCGCCGGTCCGGCGTCGCGCATGTGCGCGAGCGCGGCGTGGGCGGCGGACAGCGCGAGCGGGTGGCGCACGAAGGTGCCGGCGAAGTAGGTGACGCCGACCGTCGGGATCGAGTCGTCGCCGTACTCCCAGTGGCCGCCGTCGAGGGCGTCCATGAAGCGGCGCTTGCCGGCGATGACGCCGATCGGGAAGCCGCCGCCGACGACCTTGCCGTACGACGCGAGGTCGGCCTCGATGCCGAACAACCCCTGGGCGCCGCGCGGGTGCGAGCGGAAGCCGGTGACGACCTCGTCGAAGACGAACACGCTGCCCGACTTCTCGGTGAGCGCACGCAGCTCGCGCAGGAACTCGACGGGCTGGAAGTCGGGGCGCCGGCTCTGCACGGGCTCGACGACGATCGCGGCGAGCGAGTCGGCGCGCTGGCGCAGGATCTCGAGCGACTCGGGCGTGCCGTAGTCGAGGACGAGCATGTTCTGCGACGACTCGGGCAGGATGCCGGGCGCCGCCGGGATCGTCTTCAGCTTGCGCGTGCCGCGGACGATGACCTCGTCGAAGATGCCGTGGTACGCGCCGGTGAAGATCGCGATCGTGCTGCGGCCGGTGACGGTGCGCGCGATGCGCATGCAGCCCATCACCGCCTCGGAGCCGGTGTTGCAGAGCGCGGCGCGCTCGGCGCCGGTGACGTCGCAGAACAGCTCGGCGACCTCGCCGGCGAGCACGTGCTGCGGCCCGATCTCGTAGCCCTCGTCGATGCGGCGGTGGATCGCCTCGCGGACGAAGTCGGGCTGCCAGCCGAAGAGGCTCATGCCGAAGCCGGAGAGGACGTCGACGTACTCGTTGCCGTCGAGGTCCCACATGCGGCTGCCGCGCGAGCGCTCGATCACGATCTGGTACGTGATCTCCTTGGTCAGCGGCCGGAAGCCGTTCACGACGCGCGGGTCGGCCATGCGCGCGCGGTGCTTCGCGGTGTACGCCTTCGACTTCGCGGTGCGCGCGATGTAGCGCGCCATGAACGCGTCGAGGCGCGCCCGCTGATCGGGCGAGAGGTCGTCGGCCTTCGTGTGGATGCGCGCGATCGCGCCGAAGGCCTTCTTGGCGTCGTAGGTGGTGTGGGTTTCGTCGGTCGGCGCGGCGGCCGGGGC
>JAIOII010000007.1 GCA_019912685.1 Kofleriaceae bacterium | reverse complement strand
CTCTACGTGCGCGACTACGTCGATGTAGGCGTGCGCGCGCAGCTCCTCGAGTGGCTCGCGACGATCCATCCGCTGTGGGAGCGCCGAGCGCTCCGGCGAAGGCCGTCGAGACCGCGATCGTCTCGATCAGCGCGAGCAGCTCGCGCCGCGTCAGTCGCTCCACGCGCGCAGGGTACCCCAGGATCGGCTCAGAACGCTCCGACCAGGCCGAGGCCGCCGCCCACGGAGCGTCCGTCGCTCACCGGCGTGAGGGTCACGTTCGCGCGCACGCCACCGACGTTCACCATGCCGGGCGGGCCGTAGGTCGGCGGCGGCGGCGCGGCGTCGAGCGCACGGCGCTTCGCCGGCCGCGTCTTGCCGGCCGTGTACATGCCGTGGATCGCGAGCGTCGCGTGGAGCGCGGTCATCGCGCCGAGCCAGATCTCGCTGTTGTCGTCGTCCCACTCGTTCTTCGGGCCGCGCACGTCGTCGATGAACGCGGCGCCCCACGCGAGCGCGATCGGCGTGTGGACGACGGCCTCGGCGATGCCGTAGCCGCGGCTCGGATCGTCCGCGGTGAGATCGTAGACGCCCATGCCGATCGTGGTGCCCGCGTAGACCCCGGTGACGACCAGGGCCGCGGCGACGACCTCGCCGGAGACGACGCCGCCGCAGGCCTCGGCCTCGCGCGGGCGGGAGACGACGGCGAGGCCGATGACGACGGCGAGTCCGAGGAAGAGGCTCTTGCGCATGGTGACCGCAACCACTGCAGCGGCCGTGCCCGCCCTAACCAGGCGAAACGAGAGGCGCCGGAGCGTCGGTTCGCCGTCGAGGCTCTGACAGGGCGCCGAACATCGGGCATACCTACGCGCGTGCCGCCCAGGCGCCCCACCGATCGCGGCTACCTCTACGTGCGCGACTACGTCGATGTAGGCGTGCGCGCGCAGCTCCTCGAGTGGCTCGCGACGATCCATCCGCTGTGGGAGCAGCGCTACTCGACCCGCCGGCCGCCGCCGCCGGGCAAGGCGCAGCGCGCGCTGCTCCGCCCCGTGTACTGGCTCGGCAACTGGCAGTTCGCGTGCCTCGGCTACTACGAGCCGCCGAAGCGGACCCGCGACCGCTGCGTCGCGGCCGAGCCCTTCCCACCGGTGATGGCGCGGATGGTCGCCGACATCGAGGCGCGCATTCGCCGCGCGTTCGTGCCGGTCGACATCCCGCCCGGCTGGCACCTCAACACGTGCCTCGTCAACTTCTACGGCAGCCGCAAGGACGGCGAGAAGTGGGTGGACGTCGCGCGTGTCGGCGAGCACCGCGACTTCGAGCCCGGGCCGGTCGCGTCGATCTCGATCGGCGAGCGCGCCCTGTTCCAGTTCGTCGAGCGCGGCCGCGAGCCGGGGCGGCCGCCGGTGCGCACGCAGTGGCTCGACGACGGCTCGCTGCAGGCGTTCGGCGGGCCGCGCTGGAAGGACGACCTGCTCCACCGCGTGCAGCGCGTCGACGACCGCGCCGGCGTCGAGCTGCCGCCCGCGATCGACGGCTTCCGCACGCGCCGCGTGAACCTGACGTTCCGCTACGTGCCCGATCGCGACATCGTTCCGTTCGCGCGGCTGGCGCCGGAGGCGCGCGAGGACGTGCGCGGCTACGTCGCGGAGCTGGCAAAGAGCAGCACGCACTTCCAGCGTTCGCTGCGCTGATCCCCTCTGCTGGCGAAGGTTCGACAGGCGCATGGGCGAGCCTGCGACGCCTCTGTCAGATGCGTCGCGTGATGTCGAAGGGATAGACTGGCGCGCGGCGTGGTCCGGGGCTTGCTCGGGGAGCGCGCTGTCACTGCAGGAGCACTCATGCGATCCCTCGCGCTCGCCTCCGCGATCCTCGCCGCCGCCACGGCCTCGGCGGGCTGCGCCGTCATCGGCGCCAAGGCCCCCGATCCCGACCGCCCCCGCGACCAGCCGCCGATGTGCAACGACGGCAAGGGCGGCGTCGTGGTCGACGCGCTCATGGCGACGACCTTCGGCATCACGACGCTCGCGCTCGCGTCCGACGACGCGGGCGGTCCCGCGGCGATCACCGGCCTGGCGGCGCTCGCGTACGGCGTATCCGCCGCGGCCGGCAACTCGTCGGCGAACAAGTGTCGCGCCGCGATGGAGGAGTTCGTCGCGATGCGCGAG
>JAIOII010000485.1 GCA_019912685.1 Kofleriaceae bacterium | reverse complement strand
TCGCCGCGCCGATCGCGTCACCGCTGCGCGACGCGATCGGCGCGGCGATGGCGCGCTCGAAGCGCGAGATCCCGCACTACTACCTGGCGCAGACCGTGAGCGTGCGCCGTGCGCTCGACTGGCTCGCGCGCACGAACGCCGCCTTGCCCGCGGCCGAGCGCGTCCTCGCCGCCGCGCTCTACGTTCGCGCCGTCGCCCGCGCGCTCTGGGACGTGCCCGAGCTCAACGGCGCCTGGATCGACGGCTACCGGCCGAGCGAGGCGGTCCACGTCGGCTTCGCGATCGCGCTCCGCGGCGGCGGCGTGCTCGCGCCCGCGATCCACGACGCCGACCAGAAGTCGGTCGCCGAGATCATGGCCGACCTCCGCGACCTGGTGCGCCGCGCCCGCGCCGGCACCGTGCGCGCCTCCGAGCTCGCCGATCCCACGATCACGATCTCGAGCGTCGGCGACCGCGGCCCGGACGCGGTGTGGGGCGTCATCAACCCGCCGCAGGTCGCGCTCGTCGGCGTCGGCGCGATCGTCGAGCGGCCGTGGGTCGAGGCCGGCGCCGTCGTCGCGCACCCGACGGTCACGCTCACGCTGTCGGCCGACCACCGCGTCACCGACGGGCACCGCGGCGGCCGCTTCCTCACCGCCGTCGATCGCTACCTGCAGGAGCTGGAGGCGCCATGACGCACGACGTGCTCACCGAGATCTTCGCGGCGCTGCGCTCGGTCGCGCCCGAGGTCGACCCCGCCGCCGTCGATCGCCGGGCCGTGTTCGTCGAGGCCCTCGACCTCGACTCGATGGACTTCGTCAACTTCATCGCCGCCGTCAGCGCGCGGCTCGGCGTCGACATCCCCGAGGCGGACTATCCGAAGGTCCAGACCCTCGACGACGTCGTGCGTTACGTCGGTCGCTCCCGACACGAGTGGTGACTCGGCGACCCAGGGGCCCCGAGGGTCGTCGCGGACATCGACGAGAGGTCGAGCCGCGGGAGCTGGTACGTCGACTGCATATGGCTGAACCCAATGCACTCGTTCATCGAGGTCACGTTCCACCAGCTCGACCCTGATCGTTCCGTCGAGAATGCGGTGCATCGCTGGGTCGCGCGGCTCGCGGGCACGCAGCTGGAGATCCGCCACGTTCGTGTGCGGCTGGAGCGCATCGGGCGCAGACGCACGGGCGCGTGTCTCGAGCTGACGCTGCAGAGCGGCCAGCCGGTGATCGCGACGACCGCGCACGAAGACGCCTTCGTCGCCATCGCCGACGCATTTCGTGCGGCCCGGCACCAAGTCCTGGCCAGCCGACGGCCGGCGGCTCCACGCTTCCTCACGGCGGCGGCGTCTTCCGCGGCGAGAGAATCCGCCCAGGCCGGACATCGACCGGCACAGGCGGCGTGAGCTCGACCCGGTCGCCGCGCGTCGTGATGGCGACGGGGAAGCGGCCGTGATGGCGAACGACGCGCGCGTACGAGGTCGGCTCGGGACCGTGGCGGACATGTGGGCGGTGCTGGAGCAGGAAGCCAGCGAGGCGTAGCGCCTGCGCCGGCAGCAGCCGGTGACAGCCGTGGCTGCAGCCGCTGAAGATCGAGCCGATGTTCCCCGAGCCGTGGCTGCGAACGCCTTCGTCGACCCACGCGACGCCGCGCTTCACCTGCCGCTGGCGGTGGTGGACGAACATGACGAGGCCGTAGGCCGAGCGGTAGCTCGGGCCGAACAGCTCGCGCGCGAGCGTGGTGTCGTCGCCGGAGCCGCGGACCAGCTCGTCGTCGGGCGTCGTGTCGGGCGGCAGCCACGTCGGGCCGATGAAGAGCTCGCGCCAGACGCGCGGGCCGGCCGGTGACTCCTTCCAGCGCTCGACCACGTCGCCGCCCTCCAGCTTCTCGTCCTGCCAGCCGCCGATCGTCGTCGGCCAGCGCACGAGCGGGATGCGGGCGCCGTCGTGCACCACGTAGAGGATGATCGCGGGGCGTCGCTCCGCCTTCCGGCGGCGAGGCCGGAGGTCGTACCAGACGTCGCCGCGATCGATCTCGACGGCGAGGTCCATCGCGGGGCCGTGGTACGCGGGCAGCGGCGGGAGCTCCACCGCGACCTGCGCGGGTCGGTCGGACGCCGCGAGGAACGCCGCGATCGCGGCCGCGT
>JAIOII010000484.1 GCA_019912685.1 Kofleriaceae bacterium | reverse complement strand
CTCCGCCACGCGCTCGCCCTGGTCCTCGACACCGACCGCGCGCTCGCCGACATCGCCGCCGCGACCGGCTTCGCCAACCAGGGCCACCTCGGCAACGCCTTCCGCGCGCGCTTCGGTACGACGCCGGGCCGCGCCCGCAAGGCGTGGTCAGCTCCAGCGGCCCCGTAGCCGGCACGTCGGCGCGCCCTGGTGCCGGCACGCCGCGATCGACACGCGCGCGTCCTCGCCGCCCGACAGCTCGATCGACTTCTCGGCCCAGCCGAGCACCGACTGACAGTGCGCGCAGTGCGGCGTCGGGAAGTCCTCGATCGCCAGCTCGATCTCGTTGCCGGCCAGCTCCTTCAGCGACAGCCGGCCGTCGTCGTAGTGCAGGTGCCAGAGCCGCGCCGCGCGCGCCATCACCCAGCGCACCGTGCCGACCTTGTAGAAGAGCCGGTAGATCGTGGTCAGGTTGGCCTCCGCGCCCCAGCGCCCGAGCTCGCGGATGAGCGAGCCGTCGCCGGTGCCGAACAGCCGATCGATCTCGGTGTTGAGCTCGATGAAATCCTCGAACGGATACCAGTGGGCGACCTTGATGCCCTCGCGCACCGTCGCCGCCAGGGCGGGTGACACCGCCTCACAGAGCTTCTCCACCCCGTCGGGGCCGTGGTTGAGGCGCACCCAGTTCACGCGGGACGCAAGTGCGCTTCCCTTCACATTCGCCACGCCACTACTATACGCGCCCGTTCCACCCGAGCGCCCTCGACCTGACACAAAGGAAGTCCCGTGAGCAGCGATCCACTTGCCCGCCTCGAAGAGCTCGAGCGCCAGGCCGTCCTCGGCGGCGGCCAGGCCCGCATCGACAAGCAGCACGAAGCCGGCAAGCTGACCGCGCGCGAGCGCATCGCGGCGCTCCTCGACGAAGGCAGCTTCGTCGAGATGGATCGCTTCGTCACCCACCGCTGCGCCGACTTCGGCATGCAGGAGCAGAAGATCCTGGGCGACGGCGTCGTCACCGGCTACGGCACGATCGACGGCCGCACCGTGTGCGTGTTCGCGCAGGACTTCACCGTCTTCGGGGGATCCCTGTCGGGCGCGTACGCCTCGAAGATCTGCAAGGTGATGGACCTGGCCATGAAGATCGGGTGCCCGGTCATCGGCCTCAACGACTCCGGCGGCGCGCGCATCCAGGAGGGCGTCGAGTCGCTCGCCGGCTACGCCGACATCTTCACGCGCAACGTGCTCGCGTCGGGCGTCGTCCCGCAGATCAGCGCGATCCTCGGCCCGTGCGCCGGCGGCGCCGTCTACTCCCCCGCGATCACCGACTTCATCCTGATGGTCGAGGGCACGTCGTACATGTTCATCACCGGCCCCGAGGTCATCAAGACGGTGACCCACGAGGAGGTGACCAAGGAGGCGCTCGGCGGCGCGCGCAGCCACGCGTCGCGCTCGGGCGTGGCGCACTTCGCGGAGACCGACGAGCTCGCCTGCCTGCAGCGCATCCGCGAGCTCGTCAGCTTCATGCCCGCGAACAACACCGAGGACCCGCCGACGCGCCCGTCCGCCGATCCCCACGATCGCGCCGACGACGCGCTCGACGCGCTCGTCCCGCTCGACGCCAACAAGCCGTACGACATGAAGCAGCTCGTCGTCGGCGTCGTCGACGACGGCCACTTCGTCGAGGTCCACAAGGACTACGCGAAGAACATCATCTGCGGCCTCGCGCGCCTCGGCGGCCGCCCGGTCGGCATCGTCGCCAACCAGCCCAAGCACCTCGCCGGCTGCCTCGACATCGACGCGTCGATCAAGGCCGCGCGCTTCGTGCGCTTCTGCGACTGCTTCAACATCCCGCTGGTCACCTTCGTCGACGTCCCCGGCTTCCTGCCGGGCACCACGCAGGAGTACGGCGGCATCATCAAGCACGGCGCCAAGCTCCTCTACGCGTTCACCGAGGCGACCGTGCCCAAGATCACGGTCATCACCCGCAAGGCCTACGGCGGCGCCTACGACGTCATGGCGTCCAAGCACATCCGCGCCGACATCAACTTCTCGTTCCCCAACGCCGAGATCGCGGTGATGGGCCCCGACGGCGCGGTCAACATCATCTACAAGGGCCAGCTCGACAAGATCCCCGACGGCGCCGCGCGCGCCGAGGCCCGCGCCAAGTTCGTCGAGGAGTACCGCGACAACTTCGCGAACCCGTACAAGGCCGCCTCCCTCGGCTACATCGACGAGATCATCCGCCCGCGCGAGACCCGCGCCGCGCTCATCCGCTCGCTCAAGGTGCTCGCCAACAAGCGCCAGACCAACCCGCCGCGCAAGCACGGCAACATCCCGCTCTGAGTCGCGCCGCGGCCGCAGAGTCGCCTATCATCATTTCCATGATTCGCGTCCTGCGGGTGTGTGGAGTCGCCGCGCTCGGGCTCGGGCTCGCAGCCTGCAAGTTCCCCGAGCTACCGCCGCTCGACGAGACCGACGCCGCCAACGGCGACGACGGCGGAGGCACCGACGCCGCGACCGACGCCACCATCTGCGAAGGCGATCGGTACGGCTTCACGATCTCCAACGTGGCGCATTGTGACGTCCCGGCGGCCGCGACGGCGCTCGACCTGACGAATGTCGCGAGCATCGACACGTTCTCCGGCACCATGACGTCCGTCGGTGGTTCGACGGCACCGCTTCCGGGCACAGCGCTCGTGCCGCAGGCCGACGGCAACATGATCCGCGTGGTCTCGGCCACCTCGCTCATGGTCCCGGCGGCGGCCAGCATCACGCTTCGCGGAGAGAACCCCATCGCTTTCCTCGTCCGTGGCGATGCAATCGTCGACGGAACGTTGAGGCTCACGGGTGGGGTGCTTCAAGCGTCCGGGCCGGCTGGGACACGGGGCACGTGCACCACCGGTGGATCCGGGACCGGCGGAACCGGCGCGGGCCTCGGCGGTGGCGGAGGTGGCGGTGCACTCGGTACCGCAGGCGGCTCGGGTGGCTACGGTAGCAACGACACGACCAACGCCGGACAACCCGGCGTGCCGCTGGCGGCAGCGAGCCGCTCGCCGCTGGCAGGCGGATGTGCGGGTTCTCCGGGCAACGCGGGCGTCACACCTGGCGCCGGTGGCGGGGCCATCCAGATCACCGCCATGGGTTCGATCGTGATCGACGGCACCGTGACTGCGGGTGGTGGTGGCGCCAGCGGCGGCGGAAACACCGCCGGGGGAGGTGGCGGCGGCTCCGGTGGAATGGTGCTGCTCGAAGCGGGGACGGAGGTCCGTGGTGGCGGCTATCTCACCGCGAACGGCGGCGGCGGCGGCGGCGGCGGCGGCGCAGGCGGCAACGCGACGGCCGGTGCCGCCGGATGCGCTCAGTGTGCAACACCCGCCTTTGGTGGAAGCGCGAGCGGTTCGGGCGCGGGCTTTGGCGGCAACGGTGCAGCCGGGGGCACCGGCGCGATGCCTGGGATCAATTCGTCAGCCTACGCGGGCGGTGGCGGTGGCGGTGGCGTGGGTGTCATCTGGCTCCGGTCCAGCAGCGTCAACTTTTCCGGCCTCGTGAGCCCTACGGCTCGGACGTCCACGCTGTAGTGTCAGCCGACGAGCGGCTATCATGGCCGGCATGCGTAGCCTGTTGTTGATGTCCTTCGCCGTCTTCGCGCTGAGCGCGTGCGGCGACATCGTCCCCGCCGCGATCGACGCGGCGCCCGGCACGTGCTCGCCCGCGTGCGGCGAGAACGCGACGTGCACCGGCAACACGTGCGCGTGCGACACCGGCTACGAGGGTGACGGGCTCACGTGCACCGACGTCGACGAGTGCATGACCGACAACGGCGGCTGCGATCCCAACGCCGCGTGCTTCAACACCGAGGGCGGTCGCAACTGCGGCTGCAACACCGGCTTCGTCGGCGACGGCCTCACCTGCCGCCGGGTATGGGAGTCGCGCGGCAGCGCGCAGATCCGGTTGACGAACGTCATCACGGGCCAGAGCAACGACGCCATCGCAGTCGCCGCCGGCAACCGCATCTACTTTGCGCCCGAGATCGGAACCGCCGCCGATCCGAATCACTTCATGCGCTCCTTCGACGTCTCGACGATGACGTTCGAAGGCCCCCATGCGATCCCCCCGGCGAACGCTCGCGACTTCTGCGCGTGCGGCTACACCGAGGTCTTCGTGTCGAACGGCACCGACATCTTCATGTTCGGGAACTTCGGCTACCGCTACCGTGGTGCGCTCGACCGCTGGGAAGAAGTGACGACGTACACGCAGGAACTCGAGCGCGGCGAGTCGGCAGGCGCGTTCGAGACCAACAACGGATTGGTCTTCATGATCGGAGGTCGCGGTCCCCTGAACGACGCGATCAGGTTCTCGGTGTCGAGCGGTGGCTTCGGTGACGAACCCGGCACGCTGCCGTTCTCGGTCGATAGCGCGCGTGCGTGGGCGCCGGCCGGCAACAACATTACCTACGTGGCCGGTGGATTGGCCAGCGACAACAGCCGCCAGCACTTCCTCAGCCACGCGACGGGCACGAGCACGTGGACGATGCTCCCCGACGCGCCCGCGTCGATCGCCAATCCGGTCGGCATGGGCGACTGGCAGGGCAAGATCTGGGTCGCGACGCGCACGAACATGTACTTCTTCGACGTCGCGGCGAGCGCGTGGACCCACTCGATCACGCTGCCGCCCGGCTTCGTCACCGCCGTCACGCTCGGCGGCCCGAGCCAAGTGTTCGGCCTGTTCCAGCTCGGCGACACGCTCGAGGTGCAGGAGCTCCTGGCGATCGAGTAGCGGACGGGCGCGGGGGACGGCGTCCACGCGTCGTTGGTCGACTTGATTTCGGCACTGTTCACGGCGGTCCGATTCGTAGCGGTTCCTCCCGTCACGCACAGACATCGTTATCAGTGCTGTAGAGAACCGCGGCGCGATTCCCCAGTTTCGCCCCGTCGAGCGCGTCCGGCGGCCGGGCCGGCGCGGGCGGCGCGGATCGGCTAGCATCCAGGGCGGTGCGCCGGCTCGCTCTTCTCGCGATCGCTGCGATGGCGGCGGCCGCCGTGGTGTCATCGCAAGTCCGTTGAGCGCGCGGGGCGCCGCGTCTACGCTCGTCGGGATGCGGCTCGTGGCATGGCTCGGTCTGGCGGCGCTCGGCGCCGGCGC